>JAFDIX010000158.1 GCA_019307805.1 Deltaproteobacteria bacterium
CCCTTTTTCTGCCAGTCTTGTTTTTCCATCGCGTTATTACCATGCATTTTTCAGACCCGTTATGTCTCCTGTTATTACAAGGCAAGAAACAAAAATGAAACACCTCTCGCAGAGCTCTCAAAGGGCACAGAGAAGAACGAAAGCTCTATGAACTATGGGGGAGAAAACATCCCCGAGGTCCGGATCTTCGACCAGCATCCAGATCCCAGTAACCGGTATCACGGGCTAACTACCTGGAACTGTATAATTTTTTAAAATATTTGACATAAATCCACCTGAGGCGGATAAATCTTACGATCTTGACCTATGTAGACGGCCAGCGTGTCCATCAACTGCTGTACCCTTAAATAGACGAATTCCGACAGCAAAACTTCGATTTCAGTCAAAACGGTTCAAGGCGGAAATATGTAAAAGTGCACAGGAATTTGTGCAAATTTCCTCTCTGCTATTATGCAGGGGCTAAATACCCATCGGTTTTCAGGGTCAAGGCAGAAAAAATCGTGTATTTTAATAATATTTCATTATTTCAAGACGGGCCTTTCTTTGTTATAGTTCATGCTTACCTTTTGAAGATATTATTAAGAATGACCGCACCGATTCAGGTGAATAGACTGAAGGTGGAAGGTGCCCCCGGGAAATGCCCTTGGGGTGCTTTTAGGAACAAATCATACTTCAACCTAAATACCTGAGTAGTTGCTTATGACTCATTCGGGATAGGTGTTTGAGATATGTTTTTTTTGAAAATGATATTTATATTCATAGGCGTTTCAGTCATTAATCTGGTGTTTGCTGAGGGTGCCTGGGCATGGGGTCCGGCAGCACATACGATTATTTCCTGTAAAATTCTGGAAGAGGCGGCCCAGATAGCGCCCGTTTTTGCAAAGATCCTGCGAACATTTCCTTTGGAATATCTCTATGGCAGCCTCTCCGCAGATTTTTTCGTTGGGAAGGGGCAGAAAAGCAAGAATGGCCATTCTCATAACTGGGATACGGGTTTCAGGTTTCGCCAGGAAGCAAAAAGTGATCAGGAAATTGCCTATGCATGGGGATTCCTCTCACATCTTGCAGCGGACATCGTGGCCCACAATTATTTCGTACCCAATCTGATACAGATGCTTCCAACCGGAAAACGGATGGGACATCTCTATTGGGAAGCAAAGGCGGATTACATTGTTGGGCCTACCTACATGAGGATGGCAAAAGATGTGCTGACCATGGATCATTTGGGATGCGACGATCTACTCAGACTTGCCGTGGGCAAAAGGACGAACAGCCTGAAGGCCAGACGACACATTTTTACCCATACCGTCAAGTTCAATGACTTCCTTTATTCACAACCGCTGCGCTTTGCAAACAAACGGCTCCGTTACAGGATATCCCAGGTCTATCTTTCTGCAATGATAGGACTTTCCGCCCGTCTCGTGAAAGATATTCTGGAAAATCCTGAAACCTCGGCATGTTTTTCTTTCGACCCCATTGGGAGCAAAAATCTCCGTTTGGCGAGCCGTCATGTTGTCCTGTCAAAATTATTCAATATTCCCCGCCACAATCATCAATTCACGGTAGATCAGGAACTTCTGGAAATATAAATACCCATGGGTGCAATCAGGATTCTCTCAGAGCAGGTAGCCTCCCAAATAGCCGCTGGTGAAGTGGTAGAGAGGCCCGCCTCGGTTGTGAGAGAACTACTGGACAACAGTATTGATGCCGCATCCACCAGGATCACCGTCAGGATGGAGGCCGGGGGGAAAAGGCTTATTCGGGTCAGTGACAACGGCGTTGGCATGGAAAGGGATGACCTGTTGCTCTGCCTGGAAAGACACGCGACCAGCAAGATCAAATCTGCCTCAGACCTTGCTACGGTGAATACCCTCGGCTTCAGGGGAGAAGCACTGCCCAGCATTTCTTCAGTATCCAGACTGACAATAACGAGCCGACCCGCTGATCAACTCGTGGGTTACAGGCTGAGGGTCGAAGGGGGGAAACTGAAAGGCATCGAAGAGACCGGAACCCCGGCCGGTACGATCATTGAGGTCAAAAACCTCTTTTACAACGTACCAGCGAGAAAAAAATTTCTCAAGACAACCAAAACAGAAGCAGACCATATCATTCAAACGGTGAGCAGGATGGCCTTGCCCTTCATGGATATCCATTTTCGTTTAGATGAAGATGGAAAGACAATAATAAACCTTGCCGCTTCCCGGGATGAGCGAAACAGGTTGTCAGCCCTGCTGGGCGGTAAAGTGGCTGCCGCCATGGAAGAGGTCTGCGATGAAAGTGCAGAGATCACTATCAAGGCCTATTTGGCCCCCCCTGAAATGAGTCGAAGCAGAGGGGATAAAATCCTTATCTATGCAAACAGGAGAAATATACGGGACCGCAGCCTTACCCGGGCGATTATCGAAGGTTATGGCCAGCGGCTCATGAAGGGTCGTTATCCGCAGGTCGTGGTATTTATTTCAATGACCCCCTCTTTGATTGATTTGAATGTTCATCCCACGAAACAGGAAGTTCGGTTCAGTCAACAGCGTTTTCTTTACCAGAGGCTGGTTGCCTCCATCCAAAGCGCCCTGGGTCAAAAGTATCATGTACCCTGGGATGGATTGGACTCCCGGGAGAGGTTCCAGAGCGGTGAGCTTCCAGCCGGGTTTGATATGGCTGAACCGGCAGCGGGATATACCGGGGAGGCCATTGGTACCGTCCTTGAGGGGGAGGGGCAGGCACCGGGAAGTGCGCTGACAAAGGAGGGGCCGCAAATCCTAGGACAACTCAGAAATACCTATATTTTGTGCCAAACCAGCGAAGGGCTTCTCATGGTCGACCAACACGCGGCCCATGAAAGAATTGTTTATGAGACCCTCCAAAAGTCCCTAAAGGAGTCCAGGGTGGAGATCCAGCCTTTTCTGATCCCATATAAAGTGGAACTGCCCCCCAGGGAAGGGAGGATTTTACAGGATGGGATAGATGCCCTGAAGGAATTTGGATTGGAGATCGAACATTTCGGTGGTGGTACTTTCCTTCTGCGTTCGGTCCCGACCATTTTGCTGGATGCCCAATGGGAGGAATTGGTTAGTGATCTCATTTCCATGCTGGCTGAAGAAAAAGATATCAGGAACGAAGAGGCCCTGGACCGATTTCTGACCATCTCTGCCTGTCACGGAGCTATCAGGGCCGGTCAGCGATTGTCCCAATCTGAAATGACTCTCCTGTTAGATCAATTAGAGGATACGGACCTGCCCACCAATTGTCCCCATGGAAGACCGGTTACCAAAAAATTCAGCTTTTACGAGATCGAAAAGATGTTCAAAAGGGTTGTTTGAAAAAGCGCTTAGATCCTGGGGTATATAGCCACCTGAAGGGCTGGCTTCCAGACGCTATCGTCGCACGAAAAATATATCAATGAATGATAGGAAGCAAAAGCTGATTGTCATTACAGGACCCACGGCTACGGGAAAGAGTGGGCTCGCTATTGAATTGGCCCTTGAGCTGGGTGGAGAAATCCTGAGTGCGGACTCCATGCAGGTGTACAAGGGCATGGATATCGGGACAGCCAAAACCCCCTTTGATGAAAGGAAGGGCGTTCCCCATCACTTACTGGATGTGGTTGATCCCGATGAAGAATTCAATGCCTCCATTTTCAGGTCCCTGTCTCTGCCGCTGCTTGCGGAAATCCAATCTAGAGGAAACGTCGGTCTGGTGGTCGGGGGTACGGGCCTTTATATAAAAGTGTTGCTGGGTGGGCTGCTCTATTGTCCGAGTCCTGATCCGGATCTGAAATCGGAATTGAAAAGCCTGTGCGATCAAGAGGGTTCCCAATTTCTCCACGGGCAGCTCCAGATGCTTGATCCTGAAAGCGCAGAAAAGATTCACCCTAATGACAGCATAAGGATAATACGGGCGCTGGAGATCATACAATCTGCAAATGATCGCCTCTCTTCCATCAGGCGGCAGCATGCCTTCAAAGACAAACCTTTCGATGTAATGAAAATCTGTTTAAACATGAAAAGAGAGGATCTTTATGATCGGATAAATAAAAGATGTCTCCATATGGTGGAAAACGGTCTCGTTGAAGAGGTTGAAGGTCTTTTGGAAAAGGGCTATGCTTCCCATCTCAGGCCAATGCAATCCATTGGCTACAGACATGTGTCGCACTTCCTGGAAGGGACTTGGGATCTGGAAAAGACTATCTCCCAACTTAAAGTCGATACACGTCGTTATGCCAAACGGCAATTAACATGGTTCAGGGCTGATCCTGAAATGATCTGGCTGGGGCCTGAGGCGCAAATAGAGGTTCATGACAAAATAAGGGCGTTTTTGGGGGAAGAGCAAAAAATTCCATTAGAGCAATGAAGATAGGGAGGTGTACCGAATCTATGGTCCGAGTCAATCAAAAGAACCCATTCATCGCGTTTTTTGTCCTGTGGCTTGCCGGCATAGTTCTTCTATGTGCATCCATTTCCCCGGCCATCGCGAAAGATGGACCGGGGAAGGATGAAATACTGGTCCTTGGGACGGCCAGGATTGCAGGTGGAAATGTGGCGCGTGCAAAGGCGGCGGCCCTGTCCGAGGCCCTCAGGAAAGGGGTGGAGGAATACCTCGCAAGACGTCTGGGGAGTCGGGGTATGGTGAACAATTTTCCCAGGATCATCCATGAAGTGTTGCCCCGTGCCAAAGATCAGGTTGAAAACTTTCATATCCTGGCAGAGGAAAAAACGGATCGCTATTTCAATATTCTTGTCCGTGTTAAGATTAATGAAAAATTGATGGATGAGAAGTTGCGCGGGGTAGGGCTGATCATTATGGATGGTCCTCCCATCAACATCCTGTTTCTCGTCTCTCAAGTTCACCCTGAAAAAGATCAGGGGACCTACTGGTGGATGGATCCCGATAGTGTATCGGCTCTCACTGAGACAGAGTTGGCCCTTTTCAGGATTTTTCAGGAACGGGGATTCAGTCCCATTAACCGCATGTCCTATTCCCCGGAAGGGGATTTCCCTATGGAAATGAGAGCCCCCGAGCTATCCCCTGAGGCCGTTGCAACCTGGGGGAAGGCCTTTTCCGCTGATGTTGCAGTCTATGGCATTTGCAATATCACCGAATCCCAAGGGGTATCCATTGCCCTCACGGCCTTTGATGTAATGACGGGTGCGGTCATTATGGAGACCAATCAGGCGGAACCCTTTACTTCGGGCGATGACCAGCGTGTCCAGGTAGCCTTGAACAAGGCTATCGGTAGGGCTGCAGCGGGTTTGAGCCCAGCTATCATAGAAAGCAAGAAAACCGCAGGGAAAAAAATCAACGCCTTCCCCCTGGTCCTTATGGGGGTAAAAAATTTCCGCCAATACAAGGCATTCAGAGATTTTCTCAGTAAGGATATTTCCGGAGTGAGTTCTGTGAAGCAGAAGAAGATCAGGGGGGATTCACTGTTTCTTTCAGTGGAGTACGATGGGGACTCGGATGGGCTGATTGACATGATCTCAAACCATCCCAAAAGCCCTTTTCCACTGGATATCATGAAAAATGAAGAGGGTGCAATTCTGATCCATATAAGGTAGTGCGAATCCGGAAACAACAACCTTTTCCGGATTCGCGCTGTCAGCTGTCAGCAGTCAGCCATCAGCAAAAACCACAAATAACACCAGGTATCCCTATGACCGTCCCAAACCTCATAACAGCAATCAGAATAATATTGACGCCGATTTTCATTATTTACCTGATTAATGACCAATTTCTTTCTGCACTTATTGTATTTATTTTGTGTGCTATCAGCGACGGTCTGGATGGCATGCTGGCGAGGCTTCTCAAGCAAAAAAGCAAGCTAGGAGCCTATTTGGATCCATTGGCAGACAAATCTCTACTCATCGCGGCCTTTATCACCCTGTCGGTCAGGGGACTCCTGCCGCCCTGGCTGACGGTGATGGTCATTGCAAGGGATGTCCTCATTCTTTTAGGCATCATTGTCCTCTTTCTAAACAAGCTGGAACTGAATATCAAGCCCTCCATTATCAGCAAGATCACTACATGTCTCCAGTTCATTACCGTGGTCTCCGTCCTTGCCAGGAATCTCTTACCCTTTGGTCCGGACGCCTATTTGTACATTTTTTATATTACGGCTCTTTTTACTATCAGTTCCGGTCTCCATTACATGCACTACGGTTTTAGATTGATGGGGGAGGGGTCCCAGGACCGAAAATCTCAGGAAACAAAATGAGATTCTTGAGGATACTGTTAATATTGTAACTACTCAGGTTCAAAGTTCACATTTGCATTCCGTCGCGCCAGGGCAGGCGCTGAACCGTGAACCTAACAACCTGTGTAGTTACGTAATAGTGCTTGACAGAAAGTGAGTCAGTTGGTAATGATCTCAGGTCTTTTTAGGCACGTAGCTCAGGGGGAGAGCGCTACCCTGACACGGTAGAAGTCCAGGGTTCAAATCCCTGCGTGCCTACCAGAAAACCAAGGGGGTGACGGTATTTTCCGTTCCCTCCTTTTTTTTGCAAAATGTCTGGTCCCCGGGATCCGGTCGAATCCATTTAGGTAGGGGTAGCAAAAAGGACGTAAATACAGTATAATAGACTATTAGACGCATTCAGATCTTTACTTGAGGGAATGGGGGTGTCATGGATAACTTATTAAAATTTATAAAAGAAATTAAAGGTGATGACAAGTTCCAGAGCCTTGATGGGCCGGCCATCAAGCAGGGAA
>JAFDIX010000830.1 GCA_019307805.1 Deltaproteobacteria bacterium
ATATCCTGGGAAATTGTCTTTACCAGTGGAGTGCCGACCAGGGCATAGCCACCTTTCGAGAGCACAGTTACATGGCCAATGGCAACACCCTCGACCGCCAGGGCCGCCTGCTGACCTGTGAGCATGCCACCAGCCGGGTCACACGCACCGAAAGGGACGGTTCGGTGGAAGTCATCGCATCCCACTACAACGGCAAAGAACTCAACAGCCCCAATGATATCGTCGTCAGGAGTGACAACGGTATTTACTTCACCGATCCCAATTCAGGACGCGAACCCCGCGTGGGTGTGCCCCGGGGAAAAGAGCTGCCCTTTCAGGGGGTCTACCGGATCAACAGGGACGGGNNGATTTTTCCAAACCCAACGGACTGTGTTTCTCATCAGATGAAAAGCGGCTGTTTATCAATGATACGGACCGACAGCATATCCGGGTTTTTGATGTCCTGGAGAACGGGACCTTGGCAAACGGCCGCTTATGGGCCGAACTGACCGTGGACTTGCCCGGGGTGGCAGACGGAATGAAGATTGATTCGGAAGGGAATCTGTATTGCAGTGGACCCGGCGGAATTCACGTTTTCGATTCGAATGCCGGTTTGCTGGGCAGGATCCTCTTACCGGAAATTGCCGCCAATTTTACCTGGGGTGATGATGACCTTTGTTCCCTGTACCTTGCGGGGACCACAACACTTTATCGACTCAAGGTCAAAATACCCGGCATGCAACTCTTTTGCAGGGAGTCTCCCGGCGAATGAGTCATTACCCGCCGGTTGTTATCTTTATCGTTCGAAACGGTGACTTTCATTTTAAAAAGACCGCATTCATGAGTGGAGTAAGGAGTCCCCATGGCACAAGAACACAAACTGGTTGACCACAAGACACTCAAGGAATTCGCCACATCGGTTTTTACGAAATCGGGCATGAAAAAGGATGATGCCCAATACTGTTCAGAGGCGCTTGTGTTGACAAATCTCTGGGGGATCGATTCCCACGAGGCAAATCAAAGGCGCTTTGGGTTTGGAAGTCCTGGATGGAGATGACGGGATCGGGTTTTTGACTGCCAGGGCGGCCATGGAAAGGGCAATAGAACTGGCCGAGAGCTACAATATCGGCGCTGCGGGAGTCATCAAGAGCAACCACTGCGGCGCTGCAGCACTCTATGCCCGATTGGCTGCAGAGAAGGGAATGATCGGTATTGCCATGACCAATGTAGTTCCCAATATGGTGGTACCGGGAGGCAGCAGACCCATTACGGGGAACAATCCCATTGCGGTTGCCGTTCCGACCTTTGGTGATTTTCCTTTTGTTCTGGATATCTCTATGTCAGCCGTTGCCGGCGGCAAACTCATTCTTGCCGGCAAAAAGAAAGAGAAAATACCCCTGGATTGGGCAACGGACAAAGAAGGTCGCCCAACCGATGATCCTGATACGGGATTCGCGGGTTTCCTCCTGCCCCTGGGGGGTCACAAAGGATTCGGTCTGTCTCTGGTGGTGGATATCCTTTGCGGCGTAATCACGGGCGGTGCGTTTCAGGATCATCTCAAAGGCATGTACAAATATCCGGATGATCCCAGTTTGACAGGGCATTTTATGCTGGCCCTCAACCCGCTGGCATTGATGGCCAGGGAAGAACTGAAAGCCCGCATGGCAGAATTTTATCAGACGATCAAGGACTCTCCCATGTGGGATGCATCCAGGGAAATGTTTATGCCCGGCGAAATCGAATATCAAACCGCCAATGAACGCAAACAAAAGGGTATCCCTTTGCCTGTGACTCTTTTTGAAGACCTTCAATCCCTAGGCCGGGAATTGGGGCTCAAGACAAAATTGACGGAAATCCAGCAGCACTCACCTTAATAAGTGTATAGGGATTTAAAGATATGGATCCATGCAATCATGAAAACAATTCACAAATGAAAGGAAAGAAAAATGGCTGAAAGAAAATCAGTATGGTTTCATGAATTATCCGGTCAGGAAGTCACTGCCTATGCCCAAAAAGAGTGTGATGTTGCCATTCTACCCCTGGGATCTATCGAACAACATGGTCCCCATTGCCCGACTGCCAGTGATTCTCTCAACGCAATTGGTATGGTTGAAAGAATAGCCGAGAAATCAGGTGCCATGGCACTGCCGAGCCCGATGTATGGCTCCCACCCCTACCACCACTGGTACATGCCCGGGACGATTCCCTTGACATACGAAACCCACATTGGGCTTGTCATGGACATCGTTCGGGGGGCGGCCGTGAGCGGCTATAACAAGTTTATCCTGCTGTCAGCCCATGGACAGGTATCCTCTACCATAGTCGCTGTCCATAAGCTCGGTCTTGAAGGGTACTTCACCCTGTCTTTGCACTGGTATGATTTCCTGCGGGATAACAAGGATGTTTTGGAGGATGCGATGTGGCATGCAGATGAAGCTGAAACGTCGGTAGCCCTGTATTTGTATCCCCAGTTTGTCGATATGAGCAAGGCCGTGAAGGAGGAAGGCGAGGGGCTTCTGAGTTCCAAATGGAAAATCGCACCGGGAATGCAGGCCGAGCCAGGTCAGATGTACCATTTCGAGGGGACATTCGCCAGGCCCGAGTGCTGTGAATTAAAGGCAGGCGTTATCGGTGACCCTACCAAGGCAAGCGTGGAAAAAGGGGAAAAACTGGTGACCCGGTTGGTGGATTTGGTCAGTGAATTGATCGCCGAAATCAGAGAGCGATATCCCGTGGGTGTGAAACCACAGGTCAGTGTTAAGGAGCGCGACTAGCGTGGTGTCCCAGAAATATCCATAAATATTGTGATAACAGTTTCATCCCTATTGCCCTATGACGGCCGGCAGGGGGAGTCTTAGTGGGATGAAATTGTTAAAATTGTTTCTGGGACAGTCCACTAAATCACCTGCCCATTGATTTCTTGGAGAGAACCGATGAAATTGAAAGACAAAGTTGCGATTGTAACCGGGGCGACCAAGGGCATAGGCCGCGCCTGCGCGAAGGAGTATGCAAAAGAAGGGGCCAGGGTGACACTGGCAGGGCGCAGCGA
>JAFDIX010000831.1 GCA_019307805.1 Deltaproteobacteria bacterium
TGGATCAACTCACTTTCCCGCTGGGAATACATCTTATCTTCTTCAAAAGCAAACCGGGAAGCGTTTTCATAATCTCCCAGTGCTTCAAACAGACTATGACGCAGAGTACCGGTCCCTTTTATGGAAATGACCTTTTTTTCATCATCATAGAGTTGAAATACTCCCTCGTCTTCAGGCACCTGGTTTATATTTTCCTCATTGAAGACCAGTGTTTTTTCAGGGGGAGTGGGGTTACTTTCAAGATATAGGCGTAAATCGCATTGGAGACAACGCCTGGCATCGGCCCGAATGGGATCTAATACGGTAGGGCAAAGACCCACGTTCAACTTTCGAGTCCGTTGTGGACGGCATTGGCGGGCAGGGAGAATGACCTACCTCCCGGAACAATCCAAGGTCTTTTATCGGTCCAAAGGCGGAAAAAAGAAGAATATCTTTGACGCCTTAGAGTGGTTGGCTGTCATGTCCTCTCATATCCCGAACAAGGGGGAGTCCCGCAAGGCGGGATTACTATGGATATTACAGCAACGTCAGCCGGGGCAAACGAAAAAAACAAAACCTGGTTGAACTGATACCCTGTATTCTGGAACTGGATGATCCTCTATGGAATCCAGAAAAAATTCGTCAAGGCTGATCCAAAAAATTTACGAAATGGATCTCTTAACGTGTCCTAAATGTTCCGAAAAGATGAAAGTAATCAGCGTTATCAAGGATTAGGAGATTATAAGAATGTTCCTCAAGCACCTGGGTTATGGGAGGTTAAGCCCCGACCTCCACCCAAAGCGGCTGGGCCACAAAAGACCCCCGAATACAGCACAACTATTCCGACTCCCAGCTGCCCGCGTCCGGTAAGTGGTTATATGTAGATCCCGAGTATCCAGAAGCCTACCCCGCCTTATTTTTCAATTTGGGAGGCGAGTTCAGATAAGGGATTCATCCAGCCTCTATCTGAAGTTTTGCACACAATGCAACCTCCTTCAATCCATGTGTCAGGGACCGATAATGATCCCGGAGAAACAGTGTAAGGAAGGCCTGCATTTGCCGACCCTAATTTATTCATAATAAGGTCCTTGCTCTTCCGGATTCCTCAATACGCCATCTCAGGCTTCCAGGCCTTCCAAACATTGCCGACAAGGTCTATGCCGGGCTTCAAGGTCACTTTGCCGGGCTGCCAGCCAGAAGGGGTGGCCACCCCCTCAGCACGCACGAGTTGGAAGGCCTTTAACTGCCGGATCAACTCCGCCACATTTCGCCCCACGGAAGGAGTCAGAATCTCCATGGCCTGGATGACGCCGTCCGGGTCAATGATGAATCGGCCTCGAATATTCACGCCCGCCATTTCTTCATATACGCCGTAGACCCTTCCGATACGGCCGCCCGCGTCGGAAAGCATGGGATAGGGCACCCCGCCATCGATCATTTTGGAAAGCTCCTGCTCCTGCCAGATTTTGTGGGTGAAACGACTGTCCGTGCTCACCGACAGGACCTCAGCCCCCATCTGCTGAAGTTCGGGATATTTGACGGCAACTGCCGTCAACTCCGTCGGTCAGACAAAGGTAAAGTCCCCCGGATAGAAACAGAGGACCACCCATTTGCCCTTGTAATCGGAGAGCTTCACATTCTTGAACCCGCCATTATGAAAGGCATTCGCCTCAAAATCCGGGGCGGGCTTTCCTACCCGGGCAAGTGGAGCCGGCACCTGAGTTGCCGCCTGGACAAGTGCGCGCTGTCCGACACCCTGAGAGGGCACGATGGGACCCTTTGCCGGCTCAACGCAGGATGCCGACCCCTTCTCCGCCGCCAAGGCGTTGGCCGATGCAAAACAGATAACAAACGAGAAGATCACCATAAGATAAACAATTATACCTTTTCTGTGTATGCCACCCTCCTTTAATTAGCTTTTTTAAAAAGGTTCCCACATGATGCTCCATCAGAATCCTCCCCATGGATATAGGATCCAGCATAAAGCTGCCCAAGGCTCCCCACCAACTCTTGTAATAGATCCTCAACCCAATAATGATCGGGCAACCTAATATTCTAATGATCCTGTCCGTTTTCCCGATATTGCACTGTATAAAACTTTTCCCCTGTTTTGTGGAAGGAGTTTAGAAAAATTGGCCTTGTTAGTCAAGACTAAATGCATCGCAGCATATAGTGTAGAAGGAATTTGGGGATCGCGCATGAGGTTTTGAGTGTTCATGAAAAGTGATGCCTGTGTAGACTTGGGGACGCCCTTGACAAACTGGACTAATTGACTTTTATTTTTCTA
>JAFDIX010000159.1 GCA_019307805.1 Deltaproteobacteria bacterium
AGTCGACTCGCTGGATCGGAGTCGCTCATGAAATGGACGGTCTTTCACCGGTGTTGACCTTCAGTCGCAACCCAATCAGTGTTCAGGACTCAGGATTCGTTTTTACTGACACCTGAAACCTGACACCTGACACCATGAACAGATTTATTTGATCTATGGCAGAGCCATCTATCTTTGACTCCCGCATGGCGGGACAGGCATGGCCCATTGAAAATCCCGCTACGCGGGGAAGGAGCAGGTTTTTATGACCAAATAAAGAATAGGTCGTTCAAACGGCAAAGCCCTTGAACTCTGACCTTGCCTAGGGCAAGTATTCCTATACTGGATTGAAGAAACCGGTAGCACATCGGCAGCAAAGAATGAAAAAGGGGTTCGCCGTGACGGCTGACCCCTTGAATTGCTGGAGGCGGCAACCAGATTCGAACTGGTGAATAACGGTTTTGCAGACCGCTGCCTTAGCCACTTGGCTATGCCGCCTTTATGGAGCGGGAAACGGGACTCGAACCCGCGACAACCACGTTGGCAACGTGGAGCTCTACCAGCTGAGCTATTCCCGCATGTGTGGGACCATTCTATTCCCTCAAATTGGTTTGTCAATAGAAAATCAGGGGCTTTTATTGCTCTGTTTTCCGGGGCCATTCCTCTCCGGAAAGAAGACCTCATAGAAGTTACGAAAATAGGCCAATGCAGACCAGACAGTCAGAATAAGGGCTATCCACAAAAAGAACATCCCCACCTTATGGAAGTCGATTCCGAAATATTCATAGTGGAGACAGAGCCCGAGGATGGCAACGGATTGGAATATGGTCTTGTATTTCCCGAGGGCGCTGGCCTGAATCACAACACCCTCGCTCACAGCGATGCCCCTTAGGCCCGTAATCGCCAGTTCCCGGGCAATAATCACCATGACCACCCAGACATAAATCCTCCCCAGGGGAATGAGCATAATCATGGTGAGCGATACCAGTATCTTGTCTGCCAGGGGATCCAGAAATTTTCCCACTACCGTCACAGCGCTATATTTTCTTGCAAAGTACCCGTCCAGTATATCTGTGATAAATGCCAGACCCACGAAGAGCGCTGCAAGGAAGCTGCTCACCGGTCCCTGGAGATAAAGGCATATGACCACGGCGGGGATACACGCCACCCTTAAAAGGGTGAGCCTGATGGGAAGCTGGGAGACGCGATCACTTTGGGGTTTTGTATCCATGGATGCCCCGCTGAAAAAGATTTTGATCCCCATGGGGGAACATATAATTATTTCCTTTGACCTGCCCTATAATCTCCATAATACCCCATTACCCGCTGGATGAAAGTTCTCGTCTCAGGATAGGGGGGCACTCCCTTATAGGTATCAACGGTTTCAGGTCCGGCGTTATAGGCGGCCAAGGCCAAACTTTTGTTGTTTTTATATCTTTCCATGAGGATGCCAAGGTAGCGGGTCCCGCCAATGATGTTTTCCTCCGGATTGAAGGGGTTGTTGACCTGCATTTGGTTCGCCGTTTCCGGCATGAGCTGCATCAATCCCTTGGCACCTTTGTTGGAGACGGCCCTGTAATCAAAGGCCGACTCCGCCTTGATAACCGCTTTCACGAATAACGGATCCAGCTTGAACCTTTTGGCAGCCTGTTGAATGATACCGTCGTATTTTTTAATGAATTCATTGGGCCTTTTCTTGTAGGTCCGCATGAATAATCTGTAGGGCCTGTCCGTCTGGATATTGGTGAAGTGCCAGACACCATTGGCATCCTTGTAGGCATAAATATCACCAAGAGCAACACCAGGGAGAAGCAGGAGCAAACATGTGCCAACCAGAACTGCCGAGGCCCGTTTTGACAAAAACATACCTAACCCATCTTTTTCCAATCAGCCAGAAATTTTTCCAACCCAATATCCGTTAATGGGTGTTTAATGAGCTGCTGCATCACCTTGAAGGGCACGGTAGAGATATCTGCTCCCATCAGGGCCGCGTCCAGGACATGGAGGGGACTTCGAATGCTCGCGACTATCACCTCCGTGTCATACCCGTAGTTCTCATAGATGGTGACGGTCTGCTCCACGATCTCCATGCCCCTCTGGCTGATGTCATCCAGTCGCCCCACAAATGGACTGATATAGGACGCCCCTGCCTTGGCTGCCATAAGTGCCTGAACCGCAGAGAAGCAGAGGGTGACATTCGTTTTTATGTCCTCGGCAGTCAGTGCCTTTACGGCCTTCAGCCCTTCCTCAATCAGGGGGATCTTGACAACAATATTGTCTGCGATCTTTGTCAGATCCCTTGCCTCCTCAATCATCCCTGGCGCATCCTTGCTCACGACTTCTGCATTTACAGGGCCATCCACAATTTGGCAGATCTCCTTCAGAAGCCCTTTAAATTCCCGGTTCTCTTTGGATATGAGACTGGGATTGGTGGTCACACCGTCCAGCAAACCCAGTTCATGGGATTGCTTTATTTCTTCAATATTGGCCGTATCGATAAAAAATTTCATTGGTCGTCCCCTATCCTGAAGATTGGTTCCCTGGTCTCTTGCCCGGTGAATCTTTATGAAAAAAACCAAAAAGCATCGCCCGTGCAAACCATAGACCCTCGTCTCTGTTTACTTTCTTAGTCGTTTGGCTCGCAGTATCTTTTCATAGAAGAGCACCTTTTCCGAAAGCCGGTCCGGGGAATGGGCCTCATTCTTCAGGGTCTCCGCCCGATTCATACTTTTCCGCACACTCCGGGCTGCAGAAGAAATGCTCCTGCCCCCTGACTACTTTTCTCAATGCATCCCTGCGGGGAATGTATTTCTCACACATGGGGTCCTGTACCAATTCATCTATCACCCCTCCGGGCGGACTTCTGTCGATTTTTTTTCCTGCGCCCAAAAAACTCCTGGCCATTCGGTAGACCAGATAAATGATAATGACATATATGACGAGTCTCAACATGTTATTCCCTCACCGGGACGACGGACTGCCCGTCTTCAGGGAGCAGCCCAAGCAATTGTGCCATGGTCCGACCGAGGATGGGGTGGATCACATCCGGGGCCAGTTGAGCCATGGGGACCAGAACAAACCGCCTCTGGTGCATAAGCGGATGGGGGATAATGAGGTTCTCCTCCTGGATCACATCATTCCCAAAGAGCAGAATATCCAGATCCATCAGGCGGGGACCCCATCGCTCCTTTCGGACCCTGCCCATAGCCCCCTCAAGATCCAGGAGCAGGTCCAGCAGGTCCTTTGCAGGAAGGCCGGTTTCCAGAAGGGCAGCGCTGTTGGCAAACCATTCCTGGTCTTCCTTTCCCTGGGGCTGTGTCAGGTAGAGATCTGATTGCCCGGAAAGGCTTGTATCCGGGAACTGTGCCATCCCTTGAATAGCGCGAAGGCAGTTCCGGGTCCGATCCCCCATGTTGGAGCCGATCCCGATATAGGCCCTTTTCATGGCTATTTCAGTCCCAGCACATCCTGCATGTCATAGAGGCCCGGGGCTTGCCCCACCACCCAGGTTGCGGCCCGGACCGCACCCCGGGCAAAATTGTCCCGGTTATGCGCACGGTGGACCAGTTCCAACCTCTCTCCGATGCCTCCGAACATGACGGTGTGCTCACCCGTTATGTCCCCGGCCCTCCAGGTCTGGATACCGATTTCCTGGTCGGTTCGTTCCCCGATCATCCCCTTTCGACCGTATACTGCCACTTCATCCAAATCCCGTTCCGTGGCCTGGGCCAGGATCCGGGCAAGACGCATAGCGGTCCCGCTTGGGGCATCCTTCTTGAGCCTGTGGTGAACCTCCAGGATCTCCATGTCATACCCGTCCCCGAGGAGCCTGGCCATCTCTTCAGCCATCTTGAACATCACGTTCACCCCCACGCTCATGTTGGGCGCCATGACGCAACGGATGTCCCGAGCAAGCTCCTGGAGCTCTTCGAGTGCCTCCCCGGTGATCCCCGTGGTGCCGATGACCATGGCAAGCCCCTTGGAATGGGCGAACCGGGCATTTTCCAGTGTGGCCCCCGGCGCCGTGAAATCGATGATCACATCACCCTGGTCACCTACCTCCTGCAGGGACCCTGCAATGGTAATCCCGGTTTCACCGATACCTGCCACCTGCCCCGCGTCCTCATGGATATCGGGATGGCCCGCGTGTTCAAAGGCGGCTGCCAGCGTCACATCCGCACCCTGCTGAATCATGTGGATGATCCGCTTTCCCATACGCCCCGCCGCACCCGCCACGATGGCTTTTGTCATGATCCCTTCCTCCACTAGAGCAGGCCGTAGGCCTGCAGGGCCTTTTCAAGTTTGTCCTTGTTGGCCGGAGCCATGGCGCACATGGGAAGTCTCAATTCTCCGTCTACCTTCCCCATCATGGCCAGAGAGGTCTTCACGGGAATGGGGTTGGTCTCGTAGAACATGGCCTGGCAAAGGGGAAGGAGCCTGAAAAAACGCTCCCGCGCCTCGTCCACCCTGCCCTCTTCCCAGGCTCGGACCATGTCCGCATTGTCCCTGGGAACAATGTTGGCCACCACGGAAATGACGCCCTTTCCTCCAATGGCCAGTACCGGCAAGGTCAGATTGTCATCCCCGGACAGGAGGGTAATTTTGTCCCCGGCCAATTGGACCACCTCCGCCATCTGCCCGAGGCTTCCCGAGGCCTCTTTGACGGCCACGATATCAGGGAGTTCCGCAAGTCTTGCGATGGTCTCGGGCGCCATGTTGATCCCGGTCCTCCCGGGAATATTGTACATGACCTGAGGTAGGGGGACCGCCTCCGCAATGGTCTTAAAATGCTGATAGAGTCCCTCCTGGGTCGGTTTGTTATAGTAGGGGCAGACCTGCAGGGTCCCGTCAGCCCCGGATGCCTTGGCATGCTCCGTCAGATGTATGGCCTCTGCCGTGCTGTTTCCCCCGGTTCCGGCAATCACCGGAACCCTTTTATTGACCGCCTCTATGGCGATGTCGATTACGCGGTTATGCTCCTCCATACTCAGAGTGGCGGATTCCCCCGTTGTGCCACAGGGAACGATGGCGGACGTGCCCTGCTCAATCTGAAAATCAATGAGCTCACGATAGGTATTCTCATCCACTCTGCCCTCTTTGAAAGGCGTAATAATGGCCACCATTGATCCTTGAAACATGATAACCCCCCTTTGTTGATGCACTCGTAAAAAGTCAAAAAAACCCATTTCTTGTCATTCCGGCCCCGCATCAAGTGCGGGATAAAGGGCAGCATTTTACTCAACTCATGGAATGATGGAATGGTGGAACAATGGAATGTTGATTCAAAAAAAGGGGACTACGTATAACTTCTATGCCACCCTCAATTTTCCTGACAAATTATTGTCCCGTTTTTACAGAACCCAATATTCCAAAATTCCATTATTCCAATTGGGGCGACCCGTCCTCCGCAGTGGCCCTGCCACGGAGGATGGAAGCCCCTGATTTCTCTCTTTAGGACAAGGCCTCCTCGTGCAATTGGGCCTGAAAAACAAGCGTGGTGCTTCCTTCCAGCCAGACCCGCTTGAAAACCCTGTCCTCTTTTTCAAAATGGATCTTCAGTTCTTCGCCCCCCCTGGTCTTCACCTTCACCGGTGATGTGACCATCCCTCGAACCGAGGATACAAGCGCAGAGGCCATTGCCCCCGTGCCGCAGGCAAGGGTTTCATCCTCAACGCCCCGCTCATAGGTCCTGATCTCGAGAAGATCGGAGCCCAGCACCCTGATAAAATTGGCATTGGTTCCTGCTGGTGAAAACAGGTCGTGGTAGCGAAGCATCCTTCCTTCATCCACCACAGGGTGGCCCTCCAGATCCTCTACCTGAACCACGACATGGGGCACCCCGGTATTGATGAAATCAACGGACCCCCATGAGGATTCCATTACCATATCGAGATCCATTTGGATATCAGAAGGCTGGGGCATCAAAACCTTCACCGTGCGGTCCCTCACTTCAGCCGAGATGGGACCTGCCAGGGTGTCAAAGGTCATACTGTCTCCTGCGATCCCCTTTGAAAAGGCGAAACGGGCCACACACCGGCTCCCGTTACCGCACATCTCCACCTCCCCGCCATCGGCGTTGAAATACCGCCAGGCAAAATCGTATTGGTCCGAATTGGTGACGAAGATGAGTCCATCGGCACCCACCGATTCCCTGCGCCGGCAGGCCCTTTCCACCAGCCTGCCCATATCTGAATCTGCGACTTTGCCGTCCCGGTTATCAATAATGATAAAATCGTTCCCACTGCCGCTCATTTTCCAGAATTCAATATCGTTCCCACTGCCGCTCATTTTCCAGAATTCAATGGGTTCCATGTCTTTCCGTCAATGTCACCGAAGAAAATCCGGTATCATTTCTCCCCGCACCAGGTCCTCATAGGTCTCCCTGGCCCTGATTATATAATACTGGTCCCCCTTAACCATCACCTCCGCAACCCGGGGCCTGGAATTGTACGTGGAGGACATACTGAAACCGTAGGCCCCCGCGCTCATGACGGCCATGAGTTCCCCGGGCTCAAAGGCCTCCACCTCCCGGTCCCTGGCAAGATAGTCCCCTGTTTCGCAGATGGGTCCCACAATATCTGCTTTGAACTTGTCCCGCCCGGAGTCATCCACCGGCTGAATCCCGTGAAAAGAGCCATAGAGGGTAGGACGAATCAGGTCGTTCATGGCCGCATCCACGATAATGAATCGCTTCTCATCCGTGGCCTTGGTATAGAGGACCTTTGTGACCAAAATACCCGCATTGCCCATAATAACGCGCCCCGGCTCCAGGATCAGGACCAGATCATTCTTTCCAAGCCCTTCCCGAATGGCCCCGGCATATTCCTTTGGATGAGGAGGCTCCTCCTGATCATAGGTAATCCCCAATCCCCCACCCAGATCCAGATATTCAATATGGATCCCGGCCCGGTCCAGTTCTTGGATCAAATCCTTAAGTCGGCTGAGGGTATCCACAAAGGGGCTCAGGAGGGTGAGCTGGGAGCCGATATGGCATGAGATACCTGAAACCAAGAGGTTTTCCATGCCTGCCGCCCTGGTGTATTCTTCAGGGGCTTTTCTGATATCAATCCCGAACTTGTTCTCCTTCAGGCCTGTGGATATATAGGGATGGGTCTGGGGATCCACATCCGGATTCACCCGGATCCCTACCCTCGCCTTCTTGCCCAACTTCCCGGCCACCTCATTGAGTCGAAGGATCTCCTGGGAAGATTCCGTATTGAACATCAGGATATCTGACTTGACGGCATACTCCAGATCCTCCGCACGCTTGCCAACCCCCGAATAGACGATTTTTCCGGGATCCACGCCTGCCTTGAGTGCGCGATAAAGCTCTCCCCCGGAGACGATGTCCACGCCCCCCCCTTCCCGGGCAAAGAGGTTCAGGATGGCCTGGTTGGAGTTGGACTTCATTGAGAAGCACGTCACATGGTTCATCCCCTCGAAGGCACCGTCAAAGGCCCTGAAGTGCTGGGTCAGGGTAGCATGGGAATAGAGGTAAAAAGGCGTACCCACCGCCTCCGCGATGGTTCCAATGGGAATATCCTCACAAAAAAGCGTATTTCCCCTGTATTGAAAATGGTGCATAATCCTTTATCTTCCTTCAGGTCTATTTCTTCACCGTTACCACGGTACGGTAAGAGCGAGGGCCCAGAGACCCTGCCTTTCCCAGGAGGACAACATCAAAGAAATAGACCTGCCCTCTTTCTTCGGCAGGGACTTCACACTGAAAACCCGCCTCTGTAATCACCTCCGGTCCAAAAATATGGGCGCCCTGATATTTTATGGGGCAACCCGCACAGGGGGGATCATCCAACGGGAATTGGGCGTACCGGACCCGGGAGCCCTGGACATGGTCCCTGGCCTGTCCGGGCCGGACAACCCCCTGAATTTGTCCCTTTAAAATGATCTTCCCATTTTTGAGTTCTCCCTTCACATTGACAACCTGCAGGGAAACCGTTTCCTTTACAGGGAGGAAGGGAGGTTCCTTTTTACCGCAGGCCACCACGGCCACAAATGAAAGGGCAACCATGCAGAGCGGAATGGAAAGGTGTCGTCTCAAGACCCCAGCTCCTCCCTCGCCTTTTCCAGTTGTTTCCGAACCGCCCCTGGCCCGGTGCCACCCGGCAGTTCCCGCCTCTTCACACATTCGGCGGGATCCAACCATTGGAATACATCCTCCCCGATCTCCGGTGAAGCGGCCTGCAGCGCTTCCAGGGTAAGCTGATGCAGCTCTTTGCCCTGTTCCATGGCAGAGAGCACCATCTTTCCCACCGTCTCATGGGCCTTGCGAAAGGTCAATCCCCGGCTTACCAGGTAATCCGCCAGATCCGTCGCCGCCAGATAGCCTTCCTTTGCGGCATCTGCCATGGCCTTCTCGTTAAAGGTGACCTCCTTGAGAAGACGCGTCGTAACCATAAGGCACTGCACCACGGTGTCCACAGTGTCGAAAAGGGCCTCCTTATCCTCCTGGAGGTCCTTGTTATAGGCCAGGGGAAGACCCTTCATGGTGGTCAATAATCCCATCAGGTGGCCGTAGACCCGACCGGTTTTTCCCCGAATAAGTTCCGGCAGATCCGGATTCTTTTTTTGGGGCATGATGCTGCTTCCGGTGCTGAGGGCATCGGGCAGGGTGACAAAGCCGAATTCATGGCTGGACCAGATAACCAGTTCCTCACCCAAACGACTCAGGTGCATCATGAGGAGTGAAGCATTGAAAATAAACTCCAACACAAAATCCCGATCACTGACGGCATCCATGCTGTTTCCGGACAGTTCTGCAAACCCCAACTCCCTGGCCACGGCATGCCGGTCCAGATCAAAGGTGGACCCTGCCAGGGCAGCGCTCCCCAGTGGTAATACGTTCACCCGCTTCCGGTTCTCCTGGAATCGCCGGCCATCCCTTTTCATCATCTCGTAGTAGGCGAGAAGGTGATGGGCCAACAGTACGGGTTGTGCCCGCTGCAGGTGGGTATAGCCCGGAAGAATAAATTCCCCATTCCTCTCGGCAGAATCCACCAGGGCATTCTGAACATCCCGGATAAGCAATATCACCCTGTCGATGGCATCTCTCACGTAGAGACGGACGTCCAGGGACACCTGATCGTTTCGGCTTCGTCCCGTATGGAGTTTTTCCCCGACGGTGCCGATGCGCTCAACCAGTTCCTGTTCCACCAGGGAATGGATATCCTCCCGGGTTTCATCAAATACAAATTCCCCCTGGTCCATTTCACCCTTGATCTCATCAAGGGCCTGTAGAATGCTGGATGATTCTTCTTCGGTAATGATCCCCTGCTTGGCCAACATTCTGCAATGGGCCATGCTGCCCTCTATGTCCTGGGCATAGAGACGCTGGTCGAAATGGATCGAGGCATTGAACTGATCTACAATAGCGTCCGGTTTCTCACGAAACCGGCCTCCCCAGATTTTATTGCTCATGGCGGCATCCTGGAAAAAAGTGATCGAATATGACAAAAGTGCTCTAAAAAGACGAAAATTACTAAAGTGTTTGAAGAAACGATGACCCGGCCTGCCAATCAGGACTTTTTGAGCAGCCGGTTGACTTTGAGACGCAATGCATTCAACCGAATAAAACCCTCGGCATCCCTTTGGTCATAAACATCCTCCTCCTCAAAAGTCGCCAAATCGGCATGGTATAGAGAATATTCAGACTTCCGTCCGGTAACGGTACAGTTCCCCTTGTAGAGTTTCAATCTGACGACCCCTGTGACATTTTCCTGGGCCTCGTCCATGAGGTTTTGAATCATCTCCCTCTCCGGAGAAAACCAGTACCCGTAGTAGACCATCTCCGCATACCTCGGAATCAGGCCATCCCTGATGTGCATCACCTCGCGATCCATGGTAATGGATTCCATGGCCTGGTGGGCAACCCGTAAAATGGTGCCGCCGGGTGTTTCATAGACCCCCCTGGATTTCATACCCACATACCGGTTTTCCACAATGTCTACCCGACCGATCCCATTGCTTCCTCCCAGTGTGTTCATATGGGCCAGGAGCCGGGCCGGTGACATCTCCTTTCCGTCCACCGCGACAGGGTTGCCCTGTTCAAATGTGACCTCCACCTCCGTGGGTTGATCAGGTGCTTCCTCGGGAGAGACGGACATCACGAACATGTCCTCCGGAGGTTCCACCCAGGTATCCTCCAGAACGCCTGCCTCAAAACTGATGTGAAGCAGATTCCCGTCCGTGGAATAGGGTTTGGATTTGGTGGTGGGAACCGGGATATTTTGGGAGCGGGCATAATCCATCAGATCTTCTCTCCCTTTGAAATCCCATTCCCGCCAGGGGGCAATAATTTTAAGGTCCGGATTGAGTGCAATGTAACTCATCTCAAATCGAACCTGATCATTGCCCTTTCCGGTCGCCCCGTGGCTGACGGCATCCGCCCCGTGGGTTTCAGCGCAGGCCACCTGGCGCATGGCGATAAGGGGCCTGGCCAGAGAGGTCCCGAGAAGATAGCCTGACTCATATACGGCATTTGCCCGGAAGGCAGGCCATACATAATCCTTCACAAATATTTCTTTGAGATCTTCAACAATGGCCTCTTCAGCCCCTGTTTCCAGGGCCTTTTCTTTGACCTGATCCATGTCGTCCCCCTGTCCCAGATCCGCCGCATAGGCAATCACAGGGCAGTGGTAGGTCTCCTTCAGCCATGCAAGGATAACCGATGTATCCAGACCGCCGGAGTAGGCCAGTACTATTTTGTCTACTTTTCCCTTCAAATCCGACTCCTCCTCCCAAGAAGAAGGCCCTCCAACAGGGCCTGATGAAGATGCATTTTATTTTCAGCCTGATCAAAGACCACGGAATGGGGACCATCCAGAACATCCGCTGTGATTTCCTCTCCTCGATGGGCAGGCAGGCAGTGCATCACAAGGACATCCTGCCTGGCGACCGCCACCAGGGACTGGTTCACCTGAAACCCCTGAAAATCCGCCAGACGCCGGGCACTTTCATCCTCCTGGCCCATACTGGCCCAAACATCCGTATTAATAACATCCGCATCCTCGGCCGCCTCTTTGGGATCTTCCACAACCCTGATGTTTTCCGTCTTCTCTCCCAGGACCTCCGGAAGGGGATGGTATCCGGCAGGACAGGCCAGGAGCAGTTCAAACCCCAAAACATGGGCAGCATTGATCCAGGATTGGGCCACATTATTACCATCGCCGATCCAGGCCACCCGAAGATCCTCCAGTGCACCCCGTTTTTCCTTTACCGTCATGAGGTCGCTGAGGACCTGACAGGGGTGGTATTTGTCTGTAAGGGCGTTGATCACAGGGATGTCCGCCCATTGGGCCATTTCCTGTACCTGCTCCTGGGAATAGGTCCTGATGGCCAGGACATCCAGATACCTGGAAAGCACCCGTGCAGTGTCTTCTATGGCCTCATCCCGTGACATCTGTGTCTGTGCCCGGCTCAAAAACAGTGTCTGTCCCCCCAGCCGGAACATGGCGGTCTCAAAAGAGACCCGGGTTCTTGTCGATGCCTTGTCAAAAATCAACCCCAGGGTATAGCCGGAGAGCGCCCCTGTCGATCGCTTCCCCTCTTTTTTGATCTGGAGGGCCCGGTCAATGAGGGCCGTCATCTCTTCCCTGCTGAGATCTTGAATGGTTAAAAAATCTTTTCCCATCTATTCCGCTCCAGCCGATTCTTCCATGGACCCGATAATCCCATCCAGGGCCTCCACAAAGAGATCAATCTCCGCTTTTCCAACGATCAACGGAGGAACGAGGCGCAGTACCTTTTCCTGGGCGCAGTTCACGAGAAAGCCTTTTTCCAGGCATGCACCAACCACCGGGGCGCCAGGACGGTCAAGCTCCACCCCCAGGATGAGACCGAGGCCCCGCACCTCCTTGATGGCCGGGTGCTTCTTTTGAAGCCCTTCCAGCTTGTCCCTGAAATAGATGCCCATTTCTTTGCAGTGATCAATCCACCCGTCCTCCAGGAGCGACGTCAATACCGCCTTGGCAACGGCCGTGATCAGGGGTGTCCCCCCAAAGGTAGAGGCGTGACTGCCGGCGCCAAAGGCGCTGCCCACCTCCTCCACTGAAAGCATAGCGCCAATGGGCACGCCGTTTCCCAGGGCCTTTGCCAGGGTCATGATGTCCGGTGTCACCCCAAAATGCTCATGGGCGAAAAGCTTTCCGGTACGTCCCATGCCCACCTGCACTTCATCAAAGATGAGCAATAGATTCCTCTCCTTGCAGATTTTCCGGACCCCCTTCAGGTAATCATCCCCGGGACAGACAACGCCCCCCTCCCCCTGGATGGGTTCGAGAATAACGGCACAGACGGTATCATCGATCGCCTTCTCAAGGCCTGGCAGGTCATTGAAGGGGACAAACCGAAAACCCTCGAGCAGGGGGGCATACCCCTCCTGCACCTTGTATTGACCGGTTGCGGAAAGGGTGGCCATGGTCCTGCCGTGGAAAGATCCCTCCATGGTAATGATGGTATGCCGTCCCGGGCCAAATTTTTCATGGGAATAGCGCCGTGCAAGCTTGATTGCCGCCTCATTGGCCTCTGCGCCGCTGTTGCTGAAAAACACCCTGTCGGCAAAGGAATGCTTCACCAGCATCCGGGCCAGTTCCGCCTGGGGAACAGTGTAGAACAGGTTGGAAACATGCACCAGTCGTTTTGACTGCTCCACCAAGGCCTGGGTCACCACAGCGGCGCTGTGCCCCAGGGCGCACACGGCAATGCCGGCTATAAAATCCAGATATTCCTTTCCCGCTTCATCCCAGACCCTGCACCCTTCTCCCCGCACAAGCGTTATGGGCATCCGGCTGTAGGTCTGGAATATGTATTTATCGGCAGTATTTTCGGTCTTGTCATTCATGGATCAGCTTTCCTTTCCTTTTTCCTCT
>JAFDIX010000832.1 GCA_019307805.1 Deltaproteobacteria bacterium
TCCGTTTCAGGTATATAGCTGACCGTGTTAAAATGCGTCCAGTCAAAATTGGGATAGGGACCTCCAAGAGGTTCGGGCAGTTTGTAGTTGATGTCCAGCTTTTTGGGACCTTCGCCTATATGGTCCCATGCATGCCACTCCCAGACCGTGTTCCCCTTGTCATCCACCTCACGGACAAAGTCCGGCCAAAAATGTGTAATGGGTTTTGGAGGCGGCGGAGCATCTGCCGGAGGGTTTCCTTTATCATTGTCATGGGCTCCCGGCGGGCCCGGAGGAACCACCTGATCGGGGAAAGTCCCGGGTTTACGGCCTTTGGCCAGCGCTTCTTCCTGGCTTTTGGGTTCCCAGCCCAGAAGCATGGTGTTTCCGTTCGGCATACGCCAGAAGCAGTGGTGATGCACCTCAGTCTCCGAACACATCCTGTATTCCCACAAAAGGTTTCCTTCCCAGTCATATTCCTGGACCTTGCCGCCAAGACCACCGATCATTACCGGGGATTCCTGCCTTATGTTGGCACCTGTGAGGAGATTCCCATTGGGAAGCAGCATTGAATATAAGCCCGGAGGGTGTTGTGTTTTCCACTTATGGACAGCATAACCCTCCATATCCATAAGATACGTGGTAGTGCATTTCTTCATGGGAGAAAAAAGGGTATAACCACCATAGCTCTTTGATTTATCGTATTTCAAGACACCGGTGGGACCGACAAATGACTCAATAGTCGTAACGGAAGTAGAAAAAAGGAAGAATATCAGATACGCTGAAATCAGCAAGAATAGTAAAGTTGTCATGCCTCTCTCCTCTCATAATGTTATTGGGTACAGCATCAGGGGCGCGGCCGTAAAGCTGAAAGGCTGTGAACATCGAACGTTTAATGGTCAAATTTCAAAAAACGCTTTACTCTGCCGTTCAATATCCTCTTATTATAAACATTTCTTAATCTTGCGACCATGCCTTTAGTAAGGGAGGCTCTCCTCCACCACAATAAAATCGGACGGGCCCGGCGGACAGGTATAAAATTCCAGGTAGCGCAGATCATTATCCGACCTGTTGATAATACCGTGCTTTTCTCCGGCAGGGATGAAAAGCACGTCGCCGGCCTTGACAGAGAACTCCTCTCCCTCAACGATCTCCGTTCCCTCCCCGCTGATGAAGATTAGAATGGATTCACGTCTTTCGTGGTAATGATAGGGTACCTGGCTGCCGGGTACAAGCAGGCCTATCATTCCGCCGAGATCCTTTGCCGCATCCTCATCGGTCAGTATATCTGATCTGTAGAACTCACCCGGTGTCGGATTTATCATATTGATATATTCAGCAGTCTTATATTTTTTCATCCTACCCCCCCTCAAATCTTTATACTTGACAGACGATTAAATCCCAAAAGTTTTCAGCTATTTTTTAACTCCAGAGGGCAATAACACAGGGCAAAAAGAGAGTCAAGCTTTCGCAGAGCGCAAAGGGCAAACAGCAGAGATCAGAGGGCGGAGGGACTTCTGGTTCGCAGAATCCCACTGGGCAAGCATAGGACTGAGGTCTTTTTACCCATGTGGGTACATCTGTCATGGGGGAGTTGGGTGTTCCTGTCCCACTCTGTGGTACCTTCCTTTTATGGAAAACAGTCTCTTTTAACCGTCCGATTCAATTATTTCATGCAAAATCATCAGGTTATGTCGCGTTGAAAAAGTTTTGGCACGCCCCTTGCTCTATAATAAAATCAAAATCACAAACCAAAATAAATTCAAGGAGGCGTTAAAATGGAAAAAATCACAAAGATCATGGGAATTACGTTATTGGTTTCCGCTCTGGCGGTCCCGGTATTTGCATGGGGCCCGGGCGGAGGAAGAGCAGGCGGTATGATGGGTTTTTCCGGCAGAAACCAGGGATGCAACACCCAGTACACCAGGGGCGGCAGAGGTCAGGGATATGCAATGCAGGACAACAGGGCATATGGCAACCTGACCCAGGAGCAGCAGACCCGGCTGAACGAGCTTGACAGGAAGTTCTATGACGATACCGCAAAGCTGAGAACCGAAATGTGGGACAAGTCTGCCAAAGTGAACACCCTGTTGAATACCTCTGATCCTGATGCCAATGGGATAAAGGCGCTTCAGGGCGAGATCAACGATCTCAGAAACAGGATGAGCGAGGCACAGATCGACCATGAACTGGAAGCCCGCAAGATCAGTCCTTATGCTACCTCTGGCAGGGGCGGCAGAATGGGCGGCGGCTTTGGCCGGGGCATAGGTGGCTTTGGTCCCAGCCCCCCCTTTATTCGTTCTGAAAGCCTGCAGCTGTAACTACTCAGGTTCAAAATTCCGGAAACCAAACAACCCGAATAGTTATCTGCACCTTATTTTGCAACAATCTTGAGGATCTGGCCCTGGATATGTCTGGGGCGATTTACCGTCCAATCCAGGATCTCTCCTCCCATCTTTTCCTCAAAATATCCCCCCAGCTCTTCGAATGGAGATCTCACCGGGTCGGCGATGAGTACAAGGCCCACTCCTGCCCGGAATGCACGTCGGGTGAGTCTCCGCAGGGGATCGAACATATTCTCCCAGAAGCAGATGTCGGCACCGATGAGGACATCGGTTCCTTCCAGCAGCCTGCCTGTCAGTCCGTCAAATCCCTTCTTCATGAAGGAGACATTCACCTTGTTGATCGCCGCATGCAGCTCCAGGAAGGGGTAGACATAGGGATCGATGTCAACGCCTGTCACCCTGGCTCCGTGCTTCTTTGCGCAGTAGATGCTTGCCAACCCCCAGCCGCAGCCTATTTCCATCACACGACTCCCTTCAGCAAGGCCGTTGCGTTTGAAATAGTCCATGAGCAGCCAGCTGGACGTCCAGAACTTGTTGCCGTGCCTGGAGGGTAAACTGATTCGCTTGAGACGCCGGATT
>JAFDIX010000833.1 GCA_019307805.1 Deltaproteobacteria bacterium
AAAACCACAGGCAGCTTGGAGACTTTGACCCCATAAGCAAAATCACACTCGGCAGTGTCGGCATCCCGGAGTGCCTCACAAAGGGTGCCGAGGCCATTGAATGGACAAAAAAACGACAGGCCGGGAAAACCAACGGCCGCTACCGCAGGGGTGTAGGCGTGGCCCTGGGGACCCACAACACCGGGGTAAAACCCTTTGTAAACGAACTGTCCTCGGCCTTTATCAAAATCAATGAGGACGGTTCCTTCAGTTTGCTTACCGGCGTAATAGACCTGGGACAGGGCAGCGATACGATTATGGCCCAGATTGCAGCCGAAGTTCTGGGCGTATCCATAGAGGATATTTCAGTGGTGGATCCGGGGGATACGGATACCACACCCTACGACATGGGAACCCACAGCAGCCGCCAGACCTACCTGGGAGGGATGGCGGTGAAAATGGCGGCCGAGGAGGCCAAAGACCAGTTGCTTGACGAGGCGGCAAGGCGCCTGGAGGCCAACCGGGATGATCTTGTGATGAAGGATCGAAAGATATATGTAGAAGGTTCGCCTTCTGCCGGTCTTTCCCTGGCAGATGTGGCCGTCGGTTTGATGCACGGGGACATATCGCTCCAGGTCATGGGCCGGGGAAGTTTCTCCCCCGTAACCAATGCCCCGCCCTTTGAGGTTCATTTTGCCGAGGTGGAGGTGGATACTGAAACCGGCGCCCTGAAGGTCACCAAGTTTGTGGCCGCCCATGATCTCGGAAAAACCATAAACCCGATCCTGGCTGAAGGACAGGTCCAAGGCGGGGTCCACATGGGCATTGGCTATACCTTTTGGGAAGGGATCCAGATTGACCCCAAAACCGGGCAGTATCTCAACCTTAATTTCAGGGACTATAAAGTCACCTCCCCCGTAGATATGCCCCCCATGGAGGTTATCCTGGTGGAGTCCCATGAGCCCACCGGACCCTATGGTGCCAAGGGTTTGGGGGAACCGGCCATGGTTCCCACTGCCCCGGCAATTGCCAATGCCATCTATGACGCTATCGGAATTCGATTTCGCCAGTTACCCATAACCCGTCAAAGAGTATTTGAGGCATTGCAGAAGCAAAAAGCGCAACCATAAGCGGGAAAAATATTGGAATGGTATGAGAGAACCTGACTAAGTGACAAAATTCATTCCATTGTTATCTGTTATCAGTTATTCGTTATTCGAAAAAAAGATCTGAATATTCATTTCCGATCTGCAGAACAAGTAACCAGTAACGCATAACGTATAACTGCAACATTGAGGGAACTCAATGGTGCAAGAGAGCGAGGAGGATGTGGTGAAAAATTTCGATTATTTCGCTCCCAAGAGCTTGCCCGAGGTGCAGGAAATCCTTGCAGCGCACTCTGAGGGAAGTTTTCTGATGGCAGGCGGGACTGATCTGATGATGCAGATGAAGTCTAAGGTCATAGCCCCCAAGTGCGTCATTGACCTGAAGGGGCTGGGCCTGAACTACATCAAGCCCATGGAAGATGGTTTGGCCGTCGGCGCCGCTACGACCTTGCATGAGATAGAGGCCTCGCCACTCATCAAGGAAAAATGCCCTGTGATGGCGGCCACCTGCTCGGAAATGTCCTGTTACTCCATCCGTCACATGGGTACCCTGGGGGGGAACCTGTGCAACGCCTCTCCTTCCGCCGATACGGCGCCGCCCCTCATCGTGCTTGGGGCAAGCGCCAGGATAAGTGGGCCGGATGGCGAACGAATTGTCCCTGTGGAGGACCTGCTCACCGCACCGGGGCAAACCGTACTCAAGAAGGGAGAGATTTTGATCGAGATCCGGATCCCTCCCCTCCCCCCCCGGTCGGGAGCCGTCTACCTGAAATACAAGAGAAACGAAGGTATGGACCTGGCCCTGGTAGGCGTTGCCGTCTGCATGGTCATGGACGGTTCCGGAACCCTTTGTCAGGATATCCGGATAGCCCTCGGTGCCGTGGCCCCTGCACCATTGAGGGCATCAGCAGCCGAGACGGTACTGCGGGGAAACGCCCTGGAGGAAGAACTCTTTGAAAAGGCCGCCCTCAAAGCCAGAGAGGCAGCAGAACCTATCACGGATGTGCGCGGTTCGGCTGATTACCGGGCAGCTTTGGTCCAAACCCTCACTCGGGATGCCCTCAGGCAACTCAAAGAGGCGGTCGTCTCTGGCTAAGAAGAAGATGAAATCATGAAATACAAAAACAAATATGTTCTCAAGATGGAAGATGGTCGGAACGAGCCCATTAAATACCTGGA
>JAFDIX010000834.1 GCA_019307805.1 Deltaproteobacteria bacterium
TTGGGCCTCTGCTCTAGTTTCCATGTGGTTTCCCCACGATTCTCTAAATGTCTTTTTCAGGTAGTTGAGATCAACGATAATGGTTTTGCCCTTATCGATCATTTTGCCGTCAGGGCCCATTTCAAAATTAGTGAACGTTGTCTTCTCCGGCTCGTGCTTTACGATGAGGGCAAAGTGGGACTCAAAACGTTGTCCGTCGTCTGTGGCGACAACCATTCTGACAGGGTGCCGACCGGGTTTGAGTCCAAAGATATGAACCCCGCCGTAAGTAGACCGCGCGTTCGGTTGAACAACGTGAAATCGGTATTGAATATGCTTGGAACATTCTATAGAAACGAGGTACGTCCCGTAATAGGGCCTGATGGGCGTGTTCTTCCAGCCCGCTTGCTGGCTGTCTACAAAAAGCGCTGAGTATTCAGCCCCGCTTTTTGAGAAAAGGCTTGCAGTGGACGGCATTTTCTCGCCTTTTTTCGTTCCGAAAACCGCCTTGAAGTCCGTTTTAAGAGCATCATAGTAAGCCTTGGTCCTCGGGTCGTTGTATGAGATCTGCAAAAGCGGAAGGTAACCCCACGAGTCCTCGAAATTCGGTCCACTCTCGTCCTCGATGGGAAGATCCATTCCGCTCTTTGGGGTGGGAATCTGCATTCCACCGATGAAGGTCACCAGCCCGTTGCCCGAGGGCGGTTGTCCGGTATCCGTTCCCGGAATACTCTGAGCCAGCGCCTGGCACTCCTTGCGCTTTCGAACAAGGTCATCCTTTTTGCTCGCGAGCGTGACTTCCTTTTCCCGCTTACTATTTTTGTCCTCGGCTTGCTTTTTTTTAAGGGCAGTAAAATCAATGCGCCAGTCTTTAAAATCTAGGAGCTCGTTAAGTTCTTTCTCTATTGCCTTCTCGGCTTTCCGGATCAGTTCCTTTTCTTTGCTTATTTTCTCCTTGAGCTCCTTTTGTAAAGCTGTGGCCCGTTTGTCTCCCCCCATAAAAAAATGAGCAAATTTATCCAAGTCAGTATCTTGGCCGGTCCCCACATGACCGCCTGCCTTCATATGTCGATCGATGAGCTTCTTTTTGAGCTCTCGAATCTCATTGCGGGTTGCATCGATGGGCTTTCCCCACGTATTATCAACGCGTTGACTTTTGGCGATTTTCTCTCCTTGTTTTTTGATCCTTTCTTCTAACGTAGTCAGTCCTTTATCAATAGCCTTGACTTCTTTTTCGAGACTATCGACCGTTTCCCAGCATTCTTTTAAAGCAACGGATTCATCGGCCTTTGTCAACGCCGCCGAAAAAACCACGCCAAACAGAATCATCACCATCCAACCCCACTTCATTTCATATCCTCCCATTTTTCGATGAAACCGTAATTTGTATAATCAACCTTCCAGCCTTCCTTGTTCTTTTTTAGATCAAAAAAACCGAAAAAAGGAATCATCCCGCTTGGCATTTCGATCCGGACGGTGGCCTGAGCCGCATCCTTGTCCCATTTGATTTCTTCGATGACGTGCTGGAAGGAAAGGGCTTTGATGGAGTCCCCGAGTATCTCGTCATGGTGTTTTGTGGAAAGCGTGCGGGCGGTGGAGACATCACCCGACTCAAACGCAGCGAGGTAGTTCTCAATGGTTGCACGGATTCCTCGGACGGTCGGGTTTTGCCAATATCGCCGGGTTTCCTCTTCGAGACTTCGGGCGAGGTGGTCATGGTGAAGGGCCCGAGCATAGTCCTTGGCTGTCCGTCCTTCTGCGTCGCGTACCAGCACGTGCGCGCCTCGGGCGAGCAAAAACTTAACCATAGTTTCGTCTCCTTTTATCACGGCGAGATGGAGAGGCTGAAGACCGTCCGGACCGCCGGCGTCGATCACGGCACCATGCTCGAGAAGAACCCTGGCAACGTCGACATGCCCGCCGAAGGCCGCATAGTGTAGCGGTGTTCTATGCCTTTGGTCTGTCGCACCGAGGACCAGGTTCAGTTGGTCCCTATGGATTGATGCCCGGATCAGCGTCTGGACGACCTCTGCATGGCCGAATGAGGCGGCCTCGTGAAGGGGGGTTCGCCGGGTTTCATCAATTGTCGAGTAAGGGGTGACATTCTGTTCGAGAAGCAACTCGACCGTTGGAAGATCCCCAACGCCCGCCGCTTGGACAAGTGCCGAAACTCGATCGAACCGGGGATCGTCCAAGGCGGGTTTTAGGGGACCGGCAATTAATGGTTGTTCCTGATAATGAAAAGACCGTAATGGAGATTTCTGAGGTGAATCGGCG
>JAFDIX010000835.1 GCA_019307805.1 Deltaproteobacteria bacterium
CATCGTAAGTATCTCTTTGAGCATATAACCCTCCCAAATAGCAAAGTCTCCCCGCGGTTCCGCTGTAACGGAATCTCCATATCATTACGAAAAGCCACGGAGCATTCTGGCCAAGGAGGAAAAAGGAGGGATTGTGAAAAATACCTGACAAGTATTTAGTCACAATCCCTCGATTTCATGTCCCGGGCGATAGGAATATCAAACGCACCCACCGAGACTGATACTCCCGATGTTATCTCGTTGCCGGTGCAAAAACGTTATAAATCAAAACATCCTCTTCAATATTGCGAATGGAATGCAATGTGTTTGGCGGAACCTGGACAACCATCCCGGGCTCAAGAGGAAACTCGCCTTGACCATCAACGAACATGGTGGCCTTTCCCTCAAGCGCATAGACCAGGTCCGGTTGATCCCGGTGCACATGATCGGGCAGGCTCACCCCTTTTCTGAGTTTCACCATCATGACCGTGATAGGGGATTCATCCCTTTCCCGGGTATAGATATACTTGATGTTACCATCCACCATCTTCCCATCCACCTTCATGAAGTGATCTTCCCACTCCAGTTCCTCTGTCTTCTTGTAGGGTGCCGTCATTTTACATCTCCTTTCAAAGTTTTTTTATCCGCCTTCGCAGCGGGCCATGGTCTTGCCTTAGATAAATGCTCAAGGAGCATTGTGCTACGGCGCGATGCCGCCCCGATGGCGAGGCGGATAACCGCGTCGTAGCCGAAGGCGAAGACGGGTAAGTTATTGGGGCCACGGGATTACCCGTGGGGCTACAGTGAAACCGGTTAATAGACTCATTGGCTCTATCATTAGTCCAGGAACTTCTCGTCAAAGGGGAACAGGGAAAAGAGCACCGGCCCCTTATCCGTAATAACCACGTCCTGCTCCAGGCGGACCGCCTGCTCCAGGCCGGGCCTGCCGCTGTAGGTCTCTATGGCCATGTACATGTTCTGCTTGTATTCTGCCGGAAAATCCAACGAGAATCCCCTGGAGATCCACATCCCCTCATACAGGGTCAGTCCGATGCTGTGGCCGAATTGAAACAGGCTGCAGGTCTTGTACTTGTCATCATCGTAGACAGGAAAATGTTTGGCCGAGTCGGCCGTGGTGTTCCCCGGCACCGCCTCGGCAATGGCTGCATTCATGGAATCCATGGTCTCCTTGTATAGGGCCTTCTCTTCCTTGGTGGGTGAGGCATCTCCGCAGATATGGGTCCTGGTCACATCCGCATAGTAACCTCCGCATGGACCACGCCCCCCAATGTCCGTAATCACCAGGTCCCCCCTGCGAATCGGCTTGTCCGACCACCAGCGGGCATAGGGATTGGTGTTGCCACCGGAAGCAACGCAGAAGGCCTGCCCTTCTTCAAATCCCTGATCCGTAAAGAACTTCATGATGTTCCCGGCCAACTGGCTTTCCGTCAGTCCCGGACGGGCCAACCACTCGTTTCGGATCATGTCAAGACAGGAGTCCGTGATGGCGGCAGAGATCTTGGCACATTCCAGTTCATCCACCGTCTTGATGACGCGGGCCTCTGAAATGGCGGGCCAGGCATTGACCAGTTTCACGCCGGCCTTTTCAAAGGCGGAATGGACCCACATATCCATGATGTCCACGCCGATCTTTTCCCCGAAGACCTTCTTCTCCTTCAGGAGATCCACCACCCCGGTCGCCATGTTCGTGACCTGACGTTCAGTCGCTCCTTCGGACCAGGTCCAGGTGATGGCCGGCTTCACGTTGCCGTACAACCAGGGACAATTGAGCTTGGCACGTTCCATATCCGATCCCACCGTTTCAAACAACACCGGCTCGCTGCCCCGGCACAGGACGGTATAGCGAATAAAAATACTGTACTTCCACATGCCCTGATAAACCCCCGTGATATAGCGCACATTGGCACCATGGTAGAGCACCATGGCACCAAGATCATGCCTCTCCATGGCCTCCTTGGCACGGTCCAGCCGTTCCTTGCGCATACGGTCAAAGTTAATCCGTGATTCCCAGTCCGCCCCCGTAATGCTGTACAATCGCCTCGGGGAATAGTGGTGGGGACTCTCTATATAGGAATGATCCAGCCCCGATCTTCTGATTTCAATATCTTCTGTCTCTTTCATCTCCTCGCCCTCCTTATCTTCATTTTTCTGGTTGTGTTGACAAAAACCCATCCAAATATATGGGCCTTACTTCAATTTTTTATCTTCTTCGGTAATCTCTCCCTTATAGATATAATCTTCCGGTTTGTATTCATCTTCCGGTTTGTATTCGCCCGCATTGGGGGCCGAATAGGCCCCGCAGATTTCGATCTCTTCATCCGGATTGAGGTTGCGAAGCCAGTGCACCGCGTCTTTTGGAATGAAGACGGCAACGCCGGGTGAGACTTCGTATTCTTCTACTTTTCCATCCGCATGTTCGATACCGATGGCTCCCCGGCCTCGAATCCCGAAAACGATTTCTTCCATTCCCACGTGAATGTGTTTTTTATGCGATGAAAACTTGGGAGGGAAGATAGTCCGAAAAAGAGACATCTCTTCGGCACCGCACAACTTATCGGTAATCAGAAACCGTATATCCATATTTGCAAAGCCGATATCACCCTTGGCAGACTTCGCAACCTCCACATCATCCACACTTACTCTGTATTGGACCATTTCAATTTTCCTCCTCTCTTATCAATCTTTTAAAATAAAATAATACTCCATGTCCTCGATTGGTGCGATGAACACTTTTCTCAAATCGCTACGCCAGTTTTCCTATCTCCTTTAATTGGTCTGCGATCTCTTCAAGCCCAAGATCCAGCAGCCTGTCCCTGGTCGGAAAACCCGTCGACCTGTCCCAGCCCCTGAACCCGTAATATTCATCAAGCATAGGTTCAAGGTCGACAACCTGTCCTTTTGCAAAGCCGTCCGGCATGGGCTCCTTGAGCATTCTTTCCGGCAGGGTATCATCCTTTCGGGTGAGCCCTTCTCTCACATTGAAAGCCCTTTCCACGTTGACAATTCGCTCCCCAATCCGCAGCACATCTTCCTCACTGATGTCACGTCC
>JAFDIX010000160.1 GCA_019307805.1 Deltaproteobacteria bacterium
GAGAAATGCGTCAGGGGTATTACGGCGAACAGCAACCGGTGTGCGGCGAATCTGGAGCAGAGCCTTGCCGTGTGCACTGCCCTGGTCCCGGCCATTGGCTATGATAATGCAGCAGCCATAGCCAAGGCGGCCTATGCCCAGGAGAAGACGGTGAGGGAGGTAGCCCTGGAAATGAAGGTGCTGCCCGAGGGTGAACTCAACAAAATTCTGGATGACATGGTTTACGGAAAAAACTAAGCGGCCAGCGCCTCCATTTTCATGTCGAATTTCCTGGCAATGAGATTTTCGAATTCTTTGCCAAGGTAAAGACGGTTGGTCAACAGATACCACTTGATACTATCCCAGTACTCTTTCAGATCCTGTATCCTGTAGATCCCTGACCCCATCAAGAAACCGATCGATCTCCCCAAGCTTTCTCCGTCTCAACTTGTCCTTTCTCAATTCGTACAGATCGTTGAGCATGTGTTTTTGTTCCTCTGTGAATCCGATGTCCAGGGACCGATCCAGGAGGTCTGCCACGAGATTGTGGATCTTTTCAAAATCCCTTAAAAGATTCATCTGTTTTCTGGTCTGCTCAAGCATCAGGTCCGTGATTTTCCGCAACCGCTCATAGAATGATTTCTCAAGTTCAATCTCATAGTCTTCCGTGTAAAAGGACGTCTTTCGCAGAGATATGAGACCGTGGTGAAAATAATTTTTCAGGTGTTCCACGTCGTTGATGGTCTTCATGTGCAGCACCTTTTGGGCGACATTGATTCTGTCTACAAAATCAACGTTGAGGATCCCCCTGGCATCGTCTTTGTCAAGGACAATGCCATATTTGGCTTTTAAAAAAAGTTTCAGCTGGCCCCTGTCCTGCCATATTTTTTCCACAGAGAGATGGTTCAAGGCATCATTCATAGACTCGTAGCGCTTTTCTATTTTTTCAGCCAAATTGAGAAAATTCAGGCACACCGTCGGTTTTTTGGTGTCTATTTTCCGGGCTCCCAGAAGGGAGATCAACAGCAGTTTGTTCTGGTTTGAATAACTCAGAAAGGCACTTACGTTTTCATAACCGAAAATACGGATATCATCCTCAACCAGATGCGCCAGCATGAAATGTCTCATTGGATCAGGCAGCGCTTGGAAACTGTTGTAGATCCGTTGTGTCTCAAATAGTTCCCGCTCAAAGGTGGCATAACCAATACCGGAGTAGTGTCTTTTCCGGTAAATAAATCGAAGGGGCACCTTGACCATGAGTTTTACCAGATCAGAGAAAGAGACATACCGCACTCCCCGCAATCTGAACATTCGCTCAAGCCCGTAAATCATTCTTCCGGCATTGACATAGGCCTCCTTCTCTGAGTCCTGCCAGGGAAAGTTTTCCAGAAAACCGGCAGGAGACGCACCGTCAGGCAGGCCATTTTCTTTATAAGATTCAAGGGCATAGAACCGGTGACCCCTTCGTGCGTAGATATTATCCATATAGTCTTCAATGGTACTCTTTCCTTCAATGACCTGGTGACAGAATTTCGCCACTTTAAACTGCTGTGCTGCCAGATCCTCCAGAATGAGATCCTCTCTCATGGCCAAAAACATGATGAGTGAGCAGACAAAAAATGCATCAAAAAAGTCTTTGTCTTTGTAATCGAGAATCTCCTTGGTGGCGTAGAATGAAAATTCACCCCGAACCATATGGTGCAGGAGATCATGGTATTTTACGAGCAGGAGTAGATACTCCTGTGATTTTTTGTTTTCATTGTACCTCAATGGGATCTTTTCTTTTTTCAGGAAATAGGCCCCTGCCTGGGCGTGATCAGCGGGATGGTATTGCCCCTTGTACTTTTCCTTCAGTTCCGGGATCAGCCCGACATCCCGGAAAATGAAGGTCTTGATAAGTGCATCGTAGAGTTCGCCCTTATGACTGATGCGCTCCACCAGATCCTCCAGCGCTCCGATCTGGGATTCATTGAGTCCCACGATGCCTGAAGCCATTGGCCCGAATTCCCTTTGGGCCAGCTTGTGAAGGAGTTGTATATCCTGAAAGCTCCCACGTTCTTTTCTGATAAGGGCCTGAATTTTCCGTGTGCTGGTGAGGATATTTCTGATAATGGGGGATTTAAGATAGATTTTCCCGGAGAGTTTCAAATCCTCCAGGGATACGAATTCAGGGAGCACAAAATGCAGGAGTGAGCGGGCATGGTAATACAACCGTTCAAGATCCGTATGGATTGTCTCGGGGTGGAAAATGACCTGGCTCAGGTTGTGCTTGAGGTAATCCCGCAATTCCTCGGTTTGCTTAAACCAGATTTTTTGCTTTTTTGGCAACCCCGGTTGTATCTCCTGTCTGGAGACCATTCTCACGTGGCTTTGATAAAAGCTTTCCACATTGGAGAAGAGTTTTTCTATTTCACCAAGCTCACTCACAGAAATTTGTGAGATTCTGCGGCCGACGAATTTCATGGCCAGGGCATGAAGTTTTCCGATGTCCTCATCCAGATCAATGTACCTGATCTCCAGTGCCTGGGTTATATGGTTCGCCCTGAGCTGAAATCCTGTCCCCAGGATAAATGACGTCCCATAGGAATATATCTGGTCACTGAAATCCCTCAGGATATCGAGATCCAAATATTTGGTATTTATGGCCTTTGCCTCTTCCTCCACTTTATTGATGTGTCTGCCGATTTGCGAAGGTTCCACATCCGCATGGATAGGATTGAAGTTGATAACCTCACCACGAACCAGATTGACGGTGATCCAGAGAAGCAAAAAGACCAATCGGCTCTCCATATTTTCAAAAATATGAACGGTCCCGTGAAATTCTATATTGAGAAATTTTCTGTAAAATATCGGGAGTTGCAGGGGGTCTTGCCTGAGAAACCTGTTTTCGAAATCCTCAATAAGCTCCTCGAGCCTGATCACATCTTCTATCTCCGCCATTTTGAGATCATCAAAATCAGCCAGAGACTCCTTTTCCATTTCCCCTTTACGCCTCAGTTCGGACCAATTGTCCAGGTAGGGAAATCGGTTCATCATCTTGAGGATCTTTCGAACGATCATGTGATGAATGCCGCCCATGGAGCTGGTTTCTTCATCCAAAAGGCGATCCCAGTCCATCTCTCGATTGGTCACCACCTTGACCATGGCATCATAAAGATCAAAGAGGTCCGCCAATTGCATCTGGCTCATCTCAGTCCTTCTGGAGGCCAGTGTCTCGGCCATGCTCATCAACCGGGTGTAGCGGAGCAGGTTCAACGCCTGCTGGGTGTCATGGGTCCTGGCAAGATCGGAAACCGGTTTCAAGGCCTTTTCGTTCATCTTCCCCGACAGGATGCGTCCCATGGCGGTGTGGCCCACAACGATGAGAAAAATCTCCCTTAATTCACCGTACCCGAAGCCAAACAGGGAGAGTGTCTCAAGATTCCTCAGAACCTTTGTTTTGCCGCCTTCGATATTGTTCGGATTGAGGTAGGACCCGATTCTTTGAAGTCGGGCTGTCTTGGTCATCAGTTTGAGTACATCATTAAGCCCCGCATACCGTCTCTTCTTGTTCTCCAGGGGCTGCTTCAACCGCTCCATGAAGATGTCAGGCAGGTTGGAAATAGTTCCATCCTTTATCCTTCTCAACACGTCCAGGGTCCGAATGAGATAGCTGAAGGAATCCCGATAATCGGCCATGAGGGACAGGGGGCAGCCAAGCAGCCGGGAGCCCATGACATCTTTTTTCAATTTTAAAAAGGTGGTGTTCTGGGGCCTCTTTTGCCCCAGGTAGATGAGCATGTAATCAGGGTTATACCCAACGGTTGAAAACCTTTTGCGCCATTCGGCCCTCACGGGTTCCGGGATGAGGGGTTTCAGAAATATCTCATGGAAGTAGGTGGAAAAAAGCCTGGGCCAGACCTTGTTTTGGTCGTAGGAAAGCCCATCCTTGAGAGGGTAATTCAGGTAGGGCAGCTTGCTGATTTCCTCAAGGTGCATGGTTTCCAGATCCTGCTGATCCAGGAGGCGGTCCAGGACTTCCTGTTCTACATAAAGACCGCTCAGATATTTCTGAAAATCAAATGCGTTCACCTGAATGGATTTTGTCTTCGCAGGGTACCTTTTTCTGGTTTTGAAGATGTGGGCGAATAGCTGAAAGTTCTTCTCCTCCTGAATTGTTTTGAATGTAACCTTTACCGTTTGGCCTGTTCGGAGGGGATGTCGATTGGCGATGACAAAGATCTCGCCGCCAGGTTTGAGCAGGTTGTAGACTTTTCCCAGCAGGTAATGGGCATAATTATCCAACTCCCTTTTGGCGAGGGGTTTACCCTCTCTGGGAGAAAATTTTCCAGCAAACAGAATACCATAGATATCTCTGGGGATGATGACCAGATCCAGTGTCTCTTCTGTGGACCGCAGTTTTTCAAAGGAGTCAATGATGATAAACCTGTGCTCCTTGAAACGTATGCTCAGATCGTTGGCAATCAAATCGTCTGCATGTGTGAGGATGCCTATCTGATGACTCTCCTGGAGGTACTTGCCGCGATGAAAGTGTATGACCTTGCTGATCTCTTCAGCCTTGCTTTTGATCTGGGAAAGGGAACCGGAAACAAACGAAAGGGGGATGAGATAGTAGGCCTTGCCCAACTTTGAATACCGAATCAGGAGTCCAATGTTCTTGTATATCCTGTTGATCTCCCTGTAATCTCTTCGAATGTGTTGGGGTTCCTCCGGATGAATGGAATGAAGGAGCTGGATGTCTGTCGGGGTCAGTCGATCATAGACCTCAAAAAAACCAAATCCATAGGCGTTTCCGCCAAAACGACTGGGCAGCAGGGATGGGTGTCTGCGGGCGGGGACCGTCCCCGGCGGAATATCTCTGGGATCGATACCCAGAGACTCGAATTCTTCAGACTTTATAAAGTCAAAGGATTCATCTTGCCAAAAGGCATCTGCAGGTAGGGATTCGGTGGGGCCCATGAAAGACCGATCGGGTCTGTTGGTTTATAACCAGCGCTTGCGGCGCTTGTAAGATTTCACATTTTTGTAGGTTTTCAGCGCACCTGAGGCGGCCGTACCCAGATAAAACTCCTTGACATCCGGGTTTTTCCGAAGCTCCCCGGCATCGCTTTCCAAAACAATCTTGCCATTTTCCATCACATACCCGTAATGGGCAATTTGAAGGGCCATGTTCGCATTTTGTTCAACGACCAGAAGGGTCGTGCCCTGCTCCTCATTGATCCTTCTGATGATCTGGAATATCTCCTTCACCAAAAGCGGCGCCAGTCCCAGGGAAGGCTCGTCCAGCAGCAAGAGACGGGGATGGGCCATGAGGGCACGGCCTATGACCAGCATCTGCAGTTCACCCCCGCTACAGTAACCTGCAAGGGCTTTCTTCCGGGCCAGAAGCGCCGGAAAGTAGCTGTAGACCATCGCCAGATCTTCCTGATAGGGCTTGCCCCACCGGGTTGCCGTGCCGACACGCAGATTCTCTTCAACGGACAGGTATTTGAACTCCTGCCTCCCTTCAAGGACCTGGATAATGCCCTTGCGTGTAATTTCCTCCGGAGATAGGTTCTGAACGGGTTTGCCGTCATACTCCACTGACCCTTCCGTGACCTTCCCGTTTTCGGGCTTGAGCAGGCCGGAAATGGCCTTCAGGGTCGTCGTTTTCCCGGCCCCGTTGCTTCCCAGCAGAGAAACGACCTGCCCCTTCCTGATGGTCAGGGATACTCCCTTCAGGACCTGAATCACATCAGAGTAGACCACGCTGATATTATTGAGCAGTAATCTGATATTATCTTCCATGATGTCAAGGTTTCCTGTTCAAAAAACCGGGCAAAGGGCCGGGGCCCTATACCCCGGTGTCTCTTAATAGGAAAAGGGCCAGAGTCTGAAGCTGGATCGAACAATCCGCCATACCTCTGCGATGCCCTTGGGTTCAAAGATGATGAAGAGGATAATAGTCAACCCGAAGACGAACTCACGAAGAGGGGCAATGGTAATAGCAAATCCGGAAGACCCACCCACATTCATGAGGATTTCCGTGACAAGGCTCAACACCTCGTTCAGGGTCACAATAAAAATGGCGCCGAAGACCGAGCCGGGGATACTCCCCAGGCCCCCGATAATAATCATGGCAATAAATTCGATGGAATACCACAGCATAAAGGGTTCCGGTGTGATGCTGATCATATAGAAGGCATAGAGCGCCCCGGCAAACCCGGCATAGAAAGAACTGACAGCGAATGAAAGAAGCTTGTAGGAGAATATGGGAATGCCCATCCCCTCTGCAGCCCGGTCGTTATCCCGAATGGCGATAAAGGCCCGCCCGAAACGGGTACGCATCAGGTTGACCGCTACCCAGGTCATGGCCACAAAACAAAGAAAGATGATGTAAAAAAAGGTACGATCGGTGTCCAGGTCCAGGCCGAACAGGGTGGCCCCCATGACACTGATCCCCGATGCGCCCCCTGTCAGGCTCTCCCACTGAACCAACACATATTCGATGATGAACTGCCCCGCCAGGGTGGCGATACACAGATAGAGGTGCTTCAGACGGGCCGAGGGTAAACCGAAGATCATCCCCACGCCGGCAGTTACAAGCCCCGCAGCGGGAACCGCGAAAATAAAGGGAATCCCCGCCTTGCTGAACAGGATGGCGCCCGAATAGGCCCCCACGCCGAAGAAGGCCCCGTGGCCAAGGGAGATCTGTCCCGTATAACCGATCAGGATATTGAGCCCAATCGCGGCGATGGCATAAATCCCCACAGTATTGATCACATAGAGGAGATAGGCGTCGCTGATAAAGGGAACAACACCGAAGAGGAGCACAAGCCCCACCAGCATCCACAACCTGCCAAAGTCTGTCTCAAAGATGCTGAGTTCCTGGAGGTGTGATTCCTTATAGTTTCCGCAAGGGTGTAATTGAAGTTTACGCATGCCTTACTTGCTCTCT
>JAFDIX010000161.1 GCA_019307805.1 Deltaproteobacteria bacterium
TATATTCCATGGTCGCCGCTGAAAAGGCCCTTGGAGGAGTCAACCTTTTCCTTGATGACCTCTGCCGGAATCAGCATGAAGGGCGATCCCCCCTTTGATGTAAAGCGGGAAATCCGAGAACCCACGTGGGGTGATCCAACCAGCAGGAATATCCCCAGACATGCCTCTCAGGAAGATATCGAGGTCAACCATCTCCATATCAACACAACCTACATAAAACAGGATATGAATGTGATCCTCCCTTTGACGCGATTCCAGGAATTTGAAGAGGAGGGCGTCATCGGAAGACTGGCCCCCACATGCTACTCGTTCTATGGATTTCAGTTAAACCCAAAGGAGTTGATCGAGCAAACCATGCCAAAAGTGGCCTCCCGGATGAAAAAAGAGGCCGTGGAGGCGGTTCTTCTCACTCCTGCCTGACCCCTGTGTTGCCGGTCCGTGGGACTGGTCGCACGATTCCTGGAAGAATACGGTCTCTCAATATCCCTATGGCAGGCCCGTGGGCGAGGTCAACGATATTGAGGGACAAAGAAAGGTGCTGTTGGAGGCGCTATCCGTATTTGAAAAGGCACAAGAGCCGGGGCAAGTTTTTCACCTTCCTTACACATGGCCCGAGGAGCCAAAGAACACAAAATGGCATCCACCTGGGATTTCCCCCATAGTAAAGTTACAGTTGGAAGAGATAAAAAAGGCAGGAGCAAAGGCAAGAGCGAAGTGAGGACCAGCAGGTCCTTATCACTACCGGAGGCGCCAATGGCTCAAGAAACGCCCAAACTTGCTGCGGGGAAAAAACCCTATTGCTATCTACTACATTGTGGTATATATTATTCATGTGTGGTTATGTCCTGTGGGCAAAATAAAAGAAGGGGCGCGCTTAAGGCATGGATAATATTGCGGTAATTCTTATCATTGTCCTGGCATCGGTCTATGTCGCCAGGCATTTCTATAAAAAAATAGTACCCAAAGACAGAGGCACCTGCGGCCGTGGCTGTTCATCGTGCGGTTCTGCTGGCACCCCTGGAGGTCCGGAAAAACCTCTACCCTAAAGCAAGGCGTAAACTGACAAAATCCCCATGAATGTCGAATGGACAAAAAGAGAATTGGGATCCGGCAGGCGGGGAAAGGCCTATCGTCTTGATGCGCTCCTGATAAAGCATGATCCTGAAAATATCGACCCGGAAGAGGACCACAGAGAGCATCTGGCATCCATTGAGGAGCGCTTCCTGAAGAGCAGGGAACTGGGGGTCAGGGCCTTTCATCAGGGGATTTTCTGGGCCCATGCGGACAAAAAACTGGACGCACTTGATCTGGGACCCGCCGAGAGAGCTACTATCGAGGAAAAGATCAAAGAAAAAGTTCCCAGGCCGAATAAAGATTGGGAACTTTACTGTGTGAAATGTATCCCTGAAATTGAAGGTGAAAAGAAAAGGCCAAAACAGTTTTCTACTCAGGAATGAGGACGATCTTCATCCCTTCCTGGTTTTCCACCATGTCAAAGGCCTTTTTCCAGTCCTCCAGGGCAAACTCATGGGAGACCAGCCGATCCGCCGGAATGATCCCCAGCTCCATGAGTTTGAGTGAACGCCTCCAGGCAAATGTGCTCTGGGAAAGCGTGCCCTTCACAAAAATCTCCTTAAAGGCAATGGCCTCGAAATTCACCTCAATGGAGCGACCGAAGAGTCCGACCTGGGTGAACTTTCCCCGCTTGCGCACCATATCCAGGCCCATGGAGACCGCGGGACCGGCCCCTGAGCACTCCAGGACCACATCCGCCCCATAGCCATTGGTCAATTCCCTGACCCGTTCCAGGGCATCCTCTTCGTCAATATTAATGGTGTAGGGGATGCCCAGATCTTCGGCCAGTTTCAAACGGCTCTCATCAGAGGATCTCCCGCACACCATGACGATGCCCCCTTCTGCCATGGCAATCAGCGCCGCGAAAATCCCGACCGGTCCCGGGCCTGTCACTACGACCAGGTCCCCTGCGGATATCCCGGTCTGTTCTATGACCCCGTGAAGGCAGCAGGCGATTAATTCCGTACAAGCCCCGGCATTGAAGCTGACATTGTCCGGCAGTTTATGGAGAAAAGTGACGTTGCAGTACTTGGTAAAACACCCGTTTGCCGAGTATCCCAGGATCTTCCGGTCGGAACACAGGTGGTAGCGTTCTTCCCTGCAAAAGAGGCACTCCCCGCAGATGTATGTGCTCGGCTCGCCCGTGACACGATCCCCGATCTGAATGTCATCTCCCGCCTCAGAGCCCTTTTCCACCACGACCCCGCTGAACTCATGCCCGACCACCACAGGAGGATAGATGGGAATGGCAATATCATCATGAAGGATGTGGAGATCCGAACCGCATATGCCGCTTGCCTTGACCTCTACCTTCACCTGATGGGGCAAGGGGGGCGTATCTTCCACATCCCGCAATTCCACAAACCCGTCACCCCTGTCATATTTCACAACACCTTTCATGGCTCCCCCCTAATTTTTTCCGGATTTCTTCAGGGCCTTCCAGAGAAGTTCATTGAGCTCCTTCACCTGGATGGGTTTTCCCTCTGTGGCGGCGGCTGCATTTTTCAATACCATTTCGCAGGTGGGGCATGCCGTCACCACCATCTCCGCTCCGGTGTCCAGGGCCTCCTGGATTCTCTTTGCAGCGATGTCTTTCGACAAGTCGGTGTCGGAAACCAGGATACCGCCGCCCCCGCCGCAACACCGGGATTGCTCCCGATTGTGCTTCATTTCAACAATCTCGTAACCCAGTTTTTGAATGATTTCCCTTGGCGCATCAAAGAGCTTGAGCTGCCGGCCCAGATCGCAGGGGTCGTGATAGGTCACCTTGCCCCGGGCCTTTTCAAAGGATACTTCATCCAGCTTCTCGTTGACGGTCTCGACAATGTGCTTCATGCGGAACCCGAACTCTTCCTTGAGGAACATGGTGCAGCTCGGGCAGAGGGCAATCATCTCCCGGTCCTCGATATTCTCCAGGAGACGGCTCCTGTACTCTTCAAAGGACTTTTTGAATCCCAGGGCCACCATGGGAAAACCGCAACAGAGTGATCCGGTGGCCTGGGCCTTTATACCCAGCTTATCCAGGATCTTGATGTACCGCTTCGTCTTGTTGGTCCGGGCCCCGTAATTACATCCCACGAACAGGGCCGCATCCCCGTCTGTCTCCGGAAGGGCCAGGTCCTTTTCCCCAAAGATGTTACCGGTCTTGAGGACATTTTCTACAATGGCCATGTGTTCTTCATAGGCAAAGCCCGCATCCACCAGCTCGGCCCTGGCCGCCCTGACCATATCCGGTGTCTTGACGTTGGAAGGACACCGCCTCTCGCAGTCCCCGCAGAGTACGCACTGAAACAGGCGATCTGCCACAGACTTGTCCATCTCCAGTTCCTTGCTCAAGATGCCATAGGACAGCAGCACCTTTCCCCGGGCAGCGCCCGAATCCCACCCCAGGCTCTTGCAGACGGGACAGACCCCCTTGCAGTATCCGCACTGGGTGCAGGTGATCATCTCATCGAGCCACCCCTTGAGGTTGGAATCCCCATCCTCCAGTGCCTTCAAAGGGTAGCGGAGTTCCGTGATGAACCCGTCCTCCCAGTCCATGAGCTTTTTGGGGTTCATGATGTTGTTGGGGTCCAGGACCCTCTTGATGTCCTTCATCACCTCTACGGCAGGCCCTCTCTCCTTGTGAAAGAACGGGGCCTTGGTAATGCCGATCCCGTGCTCGCCGCTTGTGGTGCCGTCCAGGGCAAGCACCGTGTCATAGACCCGTGTCACCGCTTCTTCCGCCTGCCTCCAGTGTTCCGGGTTGGTGGGGTCCATGAGCACCTTGGTATGGAGGTTGCCGTCCCCCGCATGCCCGTAGGCCGGGATGTGGATATCGTATTCACTGGAGATCTTTTCGAATGCCACCAGTGCCTTGGGCACATTGTAGATGGGAACCGACATGTCATCGGCCAGCATGACCGTAGAAAACTCCTTCTGGAGAATACTCAGTGAAGGGATCATCTGCTTTCGTCCCTTCCAGAGCTCGGCCATCTTGGCTTCATCATCGGTGAAATCCACCTGAATGGCCCCGCTCTCCCTGCACACCCTGCCTATCAGTTCAATCTCTTCATTGACGATGCCCGGGTGACCGTCCACCTCGATCAGGAGCATGCCCGCACACTCCAGCAGACCCATGCCCGTCGCCTTGTTCACCGCCTTGATGGGGGTCTCTCCCATGATCTCCATCTGCGACGGGATCAGGCCCTTTGCAATGACATTGGATACGCACTGTCCGGCATTCTCCAGGTCATCAAAATAGGCCACACAGGCCGCCTTCTTGGGAGCGATGGGGGTCAGCTGAAGGATGACCTCTGTAATGATCCCAAGGGTTCCCTCCATCCCGCAGAAAAATTTTTCAAACTGGAGCCCCCCGGACTGCTTGGGCGTTTTGGAGCCCGTGTCGATGACCTTTCCGGTGGGAAGAACCACGGTCATGCCGATCACGAAATCCCTGGTAGCCCCGTACTTGAGGGCCTTGGCTCCGGATGAGTTGGTGGCCACCATGCCCCCCAGGGTCGCCACCTCGCTGGATGCGGGCCCCGGAATAAAATACCCGTGGGATTTCAGAGCGGCGTTGAAGTCGTCACAGACCACCCCGGGCTCGGCAATGGCATAGATCCCGTCGATTCGAATATCCTTGATCCGATTCATGGCCTGCATGTCCACCACGATCCCACCCACAATGGGGACCACCTGGCCGCAGAGTCCCGTTCCCGCCCCTCTCGGGACGAGGGGGATCTTCTTTTCATTGGCATATTCAATGATCCCCCTGACCTGCTCTACATTGTGGGGTCTGACCACGGCATCCGGTTTGCGGCGGTGGATGCCCGCGTCAAAGGCATACACATAGAGGTCCGCCTGAGAGGTCGTGCAATTCTCCTCCCCCACGATCGCCATGAGCCTGTCAAAGAGCTCCCTGGGGTCCAGGTTTTTTGTCGCGCTTATCTGGTTTTTTTCAGCTGGTTGCAACATGTACGCTAACCTCTGGTGTTGTGTCCTACATGCAATTTACATAATTAGGACTTGGTTATCCTCCAAGGGAATAGGATTTGTTGAAAATTAATTACCTTATTGAAATTCCAAATAACAAATCCCAAAAAACAAACAAATAACAACACGCGGCGCAAGCGCCTGCGCTCCGCGTGACCAAAATTCAAAATCCCAAACAAAAACACAATCGTTTTGAACCGGTTTGAAATTTGTGATTTATTTGTCATTTGATGCTTGGAATTTGTAATTTTAAACCCAAAACTCCAAGGCAGAGCCATCTATCTCTGTTCCAGCCCTGATAGCCATGCTTTCTGGAACCTGACAGATCTTCGTGTTCTACGCAAAGCCCCCTTCACCTTGCCCGCAAAACAGGAAGATGAAGGGGACGGCATCGATCATTGATACTTTATCGGGAATAGGAGGCTAACCGTAGGATTCCACCAATCCCTTGAGACCCAGTTTCTCGACCGTATCCTCCTTTGGATGGCCCGTATCCCCATCCCAGCCCATGGCCTTTCGGTACTCTTTCGAGAGGGTATCGATGTCCACAGTGACATCGGCAACCGGCCCCTCCTTCATGGGGGGCTGTCCGATCATGCGGGAATGGAGTTTGATGTCCAGAGGGTTGACCCCCTCCCGAATGTTGAAACAGAGTCTCAGGGTCTGAATCCTGGCCCCGGTTTCCAATACCTCATCCATGCCCATACCCCACCCGGTCGCGGCATTGAGATAGTCGAGCATGGGGTAGCTGCCGAAAAATACCAGGGGAAACATGCAGACACCCCCGCAGGTCCCCACCTGGAGCCAACAGGAGGCAGTGGCACTGGCCGGGCCCTTGCTCTTGTATTCATACTGCTCAAGGCCTTCGAACTTGAGCTCATCGTAGGGCCCCAGGGCAACCTCGGGAGTCATATCAAGCCTTGCCATGGGCGTAGCGGTGTGCCGCCCGGGTGTCGGATCACAGACATATCCGGTGCCCCGCCCCGGAAGGAGCATGGGATTGTGCATACCCGGTTCCTGTCCGCCCACGTGTACGGCATATTCCTCCGAGCCCTTTCCTATCTTTTCCGCAGCGATCTTGATCCCGTCGGCCAGGACGTCTCCGAATCCCTCCCGTTTGATCATCTTGTCCAGTATGCTCACCATGGCCTCTGAGTTGCCCCAGGTCAGCTCAATACCGTCCGTGTCGGAGGTGGTAATGGCGCCCTTTTCGTAGCACTCCATGGCAAAGGCCATGACCGCCCCGGCGGATATGGTATCCAGGCTGCTCCTGTTGCACATGTCGTTCAGCTTCATGAGGCAATACAGATCATCGCACAGGCACAGGGGCCCAAAGGCGGCGGCGGTTTCGTACTCGATCTTGTGGGTTTCTTCCAGGGGGTAGGGGCCGTCAGCCACCTTTAATATCCCCCCGCATGCCACGGGACAGCCGGCACAGGCAAATTTTCTGACCTGGTACTTGATGATTCGTGGCCCTTCGCCCACTTTATCCACGGTTGGGAACGCATCCCTCCCGGACAGGAGCCAGTTTTTGACGGGCGTCGCACCGATAGTCACGGCCCCGGCGGTGTTCCCGCAGGTTCCATAGGTCCTGAGGCCCTCTGCGAAACCCCCGAGTGTCTTGAACTCCGTCACAAACTGCTTTCGCAGGGTTTCGATTGTGTCGCTGTCAGCCACAGCCACTTTTCCGGTCCCGTGAACGGCAACTGCCTTGAGCTTCTTGGAACCCATGACCGCACCCACACCGGAACGCCCTGCAGCCCGCCCCTTGTCATTAATGATCCCGGTAATCAGGGAGAGTTTTTCAGCGGCCGGGCCAATGGAAGCGAACCGCAATTTCGTATTTCCCAGCTCCTGGCTGATGATGTCCTCGGTATCCACCGTGTCCTTTCCCCAGAGG
>JAFDIX010000836.1 GCA_019307805.1 Deltaproteobacteria bacterium
ATGTATGATTTAGCTTAGGGTCAATGGCAAAAACTTAAGGGATTTTCCTTTTCGTCCCCCTTTGGAAAAGGGGGATTGAGGGGGATTTTTAAGTAGTTGCAATAAATCCCCCCCCCCTTACAAAAGGGGGGAGAACTGCTCTTAAGTTAATGACATTGAGCTTAGGGTTCGCTGTTCACGGTAAAAAAGGAAGGATTACTGTTTTGAACGACATAACCCAGGAACTCAAACAACTGGATAAGGACATCCTTGCCTTCATCCAAAAGGGCGTTGCCCATGATGATGAAAAAGGGTTCAACGACCTTGCCATGCGTGCCTTTGAACTGCAATTCAATAGCATCCCCCTGTACCGGCGCTACTGCCAAAGACGGGAAATAACCCCGCAGGAGGTATCTTCATGGGAGCAGATCCCTCCCCTTCCAACAGATGTCTTCAAAGAGGCTGTTTTTTCCCTACTCCCTGATCGGATCGCGCGTACATTCACCACCAGCGGCACGAGCAACATCAAAGAGCAGGGGAACGTGTCCTACGATGAAGGTGGCCTCAACCTGATGGATGCAACCATCAGGACAGCGGCCTCTGCAATGCTTTTTCCTGATGGTGTCAGACCCGTTATCCTGGTCCTTGCACCGCCTCCGGAAATAGCCCCCCAGATGGTCATGGTCTATGGGATGAACCGGTTGATCGAATATTTCGGGCTTCCCCAGAGCCGGTTCCTTATTGAAGAGATCGGCTTTGATATCAAATCGCTGATTGATTCCCTGCGCACGGCGGAAAAGGAAGGGGTTCCGGTCGCTATCTGCGGCGGTTCCTTCGGCTTTGTCAATTTTTTTGATTACTGCCACAGCAACGGTGGAGGGTTCAAGGGGAGAAGCAGGGAAGTGGGGAGAGGCGAATTTTTAAATCTTTGTGAAGACATAATGGATGTCCAAAAGGACCGTTGCGTCAATCTTTTGGGTATGACCGAGATATCTTCCCAGTATTACGACAACACCATGAAAAACAGCGGACAAGAAATTGCAAAAGCTATTCCACCGTGGACCCGGGTCCTGGTGGTGGACCCCGATTCACTGGCACCGCTGCCTGCGGGAGAAACAGGGCTTTTGCGTCACTTTGACCTTGCCAACAGAGGGCATATCTGTGCGATTCAGACCGATGATCTGGGTAAAATTGTGCCCGGGGGATTTGAAGTATATGGCAGGGCAAGGGATGACGGGTCCAGGGGCTGCTCCCTCAGTATAGATGAAATGACCCGGATCATAGAGGAGGGACCATGAAAACCGTTGAAGCCCACGGGTATTATGTCCCTCCTGATTTCAGGCCTCAGCTTCCGGACTTTGCGACCCGCACCTATGAACAGGGAGATATGGCGGTTCGCCTGAAGTTCCCCCCGGCAACACCCGAGTTGGTGGAGGCTCTTTCAGAACATTTGAAAAAAAACAGGGAGGAGCACCTCGCCTGCATGCCCATTGAGCGAATTGTGTCTGTACTGGATGAGGCCTCCCGCCGCTGGCTGGACAAAGACTACCCCTACAGAAAACTGGCCCTTCAGACCATCCCGGTAATCACAGGGTTTTCGCCGGAGGCCATTGAAGCAAGCATTGATGTGGAAATGGAAAGCTCTCTTGAGCATGATATCTGGCAGGCACTGCGCTCTGAGATCAAAAACCCCCTGTATTTGGACGATTTCCAGTATTCAGAAGAACTGGACGGATATCGCCGGGCCTTTGGCCCGGAATTTATTGTTTCTTTTTTTTCGGAAAACATACCGGCTCTGCCCCATCTGCTCTTTATGAGGTCTGCCCTGGTAAAGGCAGCCTGCCTGGGAAAAGTCGCCTCGGGGGAGCCCACGTTTGCGGCCCTTTACCTGAAGACCATTGAAGACATTGACCCGGAGATGGCGGGCAGCATGGCCGTCCTGTACTGGCAGGGAGGAGATGAAGCGGTGGAAAGTGCCGCCTTCAACCATGCCGATGCAGTCGTTGTATTCGGAAGCGTGGAGACGTGCGCATCTATTGTTAAACGGATTCCCAATACGGTAAAGGTCCTTGTGCATGGCCACAGAATGGGTTTCGGGGTCATCGGAAAAAACAGAATGAACCCTAATGACGCAGAAGACCTGGCCGCTAAGGTTGCCTATGACCACGCCATGTTTGACCAGAAGGCATGCCTGGCTCCCCAGGTGTATTATCTGGAGGAAGGAGGCCAGGTTTCTCCAGAGGAATTTACCCGAATCCTTGCGGACGCAATGTCTTCCATTCAAGACAAAATGCCTCGGGGGAAACTGGCAGCCGGCGAGGCAGCGCTGATCCATCAGATCAGGGGAAGATACGAAATCAGAGAATTTCAAGGCGACGACATTCAAATGCTAACATCATCCCACGGAACAGCCTGGACCGTTGTCCATGAAAAAGACCCTGGAGAATTCAGTCCTTCCCCCCTTAACCGTTTTGTCAGGCTTTGGAGTGTTAGGGACATCTTTCAGATCATCCGGGAATTGAAGCCAGTGGGTCCTTTTCTGCAGAATGCCGCCGTTGCCTTAGGGGATGAACGTGAAGCTGAATTCATAAGACAACTGGGCGCGCTGGGCGTTGCCCGCATCACGTCACCGGGAAACATGCCCGGACCTTCCATGATGTGGCACCATGACGGTATTGCAACACTGGCAGCGCTGTTGCGCTGGTGCGATGTGGAAAAGAAAGATGACATAGTACAATTTTGAATGTTTAATTCTTAACTAAACCCTAACGTTGCAAAAGTTGAGGATGCCACAGATCTAAGGCGGAACGGGTGAAGCTGTAGTACTTTACCGCAAACCCTTGACAACGCAGGAGATGAGGTATCCTCGGCTTTCCCATCGGGGAAATAACATGGCTGCTTTTGACTGCTTTCAGGATGCCACTTGCAGTGAATTCCAGAATCACATGTGTTGAATGAGTCTATTATTATAGCTTTAAAACAAGTTGGCTATGTTATTTATGCAACTATAGGGTAAACAGTCCAAAGTCCTTCATGCTGGCTCCTTTAAGGTCCCCCTTTGGAAAAGGGGGATGTAGGGGGATTTCAATTGGTTATAGAAAAATCCCCCCTAGCCCCCCTTTTGTCAAAGGGGGGAATTACGGTGCAATTTATTTCAATAACTTACGAGAACTTTGGACTCTCAAGTTTTTAAGGTTTAATTGAAAAAAGGAAAGTGGCTGTTAGATGATTTGTTGAAGAGAAAAGATATTGTCAGTTGGCCAAACTATTTGTCTTTTCCTTCAGCCTCCAGTCTTCAGCCTATCTACCTAAACTCAAGGAGATTTTTTTATGAAGTTAAGTGTTTCAACAAACTGGGATGACAAACTGATAGATGCTCTGTCAGAAACCGCAACCGAAGAGGTTTAC
>JAFDIX010000837.1 GCA_019307805.1 Deltaproteobacteria bacterium
TTGCCGCCGGAGTTTTTTCCTTTCGTTAACCTTAAATTCGATGTTTATTTGACCCGCTTGGACAAGGCCGGGGCCGACTATATTTACGCTGGTGGTGTGGATCCTACGCAGACGAGCGTGATGAGGGATGCAACAGCCTTGGGATTGAGCAAAAAAATCAAGTTTATTTCCGATTACTGGGGCCAGACAACCTTGGGAATCACCCTCCATCCGAAGGCCTTGGAGGGGATGGTGGTCGTCTCGTTTTTCTTAAGGGGTAAAGAGTCCCTGTTTCATCCCTTGTTAAACAGGCTTTGGACCACCTACCGCAAAAAGCCCCCTGAAGAAATGAACGAAGGCTACGGCATAGGAGTTGCCGCGGCGTTGGTTTTTGAAGGGGCTGTCAAAGATGCAATAAAACGGGTAGGCAAGAATAAGATCACTCGTGAAGAAATTTACGAGTCCTATCTGAATATTACCGGTCTTGATAAACAGGGTATTACGGGGCCTTGCACCTATAGCCCCACATCGAGGCTTGGAAGTGATGTGGTCAAGTTTTACAAAGTCACCGGTGGGAAAATTGTTCCGATAACCGGCTGGACCAAGACCCCTGATGCGGTTGCGCTCCACAATTGGAAATAGACGAAAAGCCTTATGAAGAAAAAGAAAGGAGAAGAAGTTATGAGATATAACTGCTGGAAAATGTGGGCGAACATCCTCTTTGCAGGCCTCCTGATCTCTGGAATGTGGGGATGCGCGGCTTTGAAACCCGTTCCCACGGCCGAACTCCAGGTCATCCCGGATAAGACTGTCCTCTCCCCGGCGCTCATCAAGAAGGCCGTCCAATTCAAGGGATCGAGGTTTAGTCCCAAGGAGATGGTGGTCGTGGAGATGGTGCTCCCGCCGGGTGTGAAGGTCAAAGGGGTAACAGAGGGGGAGAATGTAGGCCTGGCCTTTGCCACTGCGGACGACAAGGGTAATTTCTTGGCCAAAATGAGCCCTATCGCCACCTTGAACTGGTTTTTCCAGGTGGGCTGGACCAAGAACATGAAACCTGACTTTAAACAGGCCAAACCGCTGAAGCCCGGCAAATACGAGATCATTGCCACAGGCATGGACTCCGGGGCGGTCGGCAAGGCCACGTTAGAAGTCCTTACGCCACCCAAGAAGAAAAAGTAACTGGATTGGTTAGAAAGTCCGTTTTTGGGCGCAGATAAACGCAGATTATCAAGATTCAGAAAATAAAAACAATCTATCTGAGGGTATCGGCGTAAATCTGCGTCCCAATTCAAAGCTTCCCGGGAGAAGCCAAAGATGCTCGAGCTCAAAAATATTGAGGTGATCTACAGTGACGTGATCCTTGTGCTTAAAGGCACATCCTTAGAGGTCCCGGAAGGGAAGATTGTGGCCCTTCTGGGGGCCAATGGGGCAGGGAAGACCACGACGCTCAAGGCCATCTCCGGGATCCTGCGCACCGAATTAGGTGAGGTCACGGACGGGACTATCGAATTCGAAGGCGAACGTCTCGACCGCCTGGATCCGGAAGAAGTTGTGCGCCGGGGCATCGTGCAGGTAATGGAAGGCCAGCGTCTGTTCGAGCACCTGACCGTTGAGGAGAACCTGATTGTGGGCGCGTATCTGAGAAAGGATACCCAAGGTATTCGTGAAGACCTGACCAAGGTGTACGACTACTTTCCCATTCTTGCGCCCCTGAAGCGCAGTGTGAGCGGGTACATCTCGGGTGGGGAGCGCCAGATGGTGGTCATGGGACGGGCTATGATGGCACTTCCCAAGATCATGCTCTTAGACGAACCCTCTATGGGGCTCAGCCCCCTGCTGGTCAAAGAGATCTTCAAGCTCATCAGGCAGATCAACGAGCAGGAGGGTGTCGGCATTCTGCTTGTGGAGCAGAACGCCCGTATCGGTCTTGCTCTTTCAACCCACGGCTATGTCATGGAAAGCGGGAGGATCGTCTTAGACGGGCCTTCTGAAAAACTCATGGAAAACGAGGATGTCAAGGAGTTTTACCTCGGGCTCAGTGAGATGGGCAAACGCAAAAGCTACCGGGATGTAAAGCACTATAAGCGGCGTAAACGCTGGCTCGCTTAACAGAAGTTGAAACAAGGAAAAAGGGAGGCCCATAACCTCCCTTTTTCCTTTCAGGGTAGAGGTAAAACCATGGGGCACGAGCGGATATTCACGGAGAAAGAAAAGATGCATGCCGTTTGACTGATAAACCCATTGCTATCAGAGAATTCTGCA
>JAFDIX010000838.1 GCA_019307805.1 Deltaproteobacteria bacterium
AGAGCGTCGGCTTGCCGTCGTAGTCGATAAGATACCAGTCATTTCGCACAATGTGGGCCATGATATCGTCTATCAGGGTAATCGCCCGGTCGCTCCAATCTATGTCCGGAACGACCTCGGCAAAGATGCTGTAGACAAAGATGTGCCCGACGATTTCATCGCTGCTTGTTGTCGCTTTCCAAGTCCAGTTCGGGTCCCCGGCGGGCTGCCAGCGCGACTTGTCCGACAAATGGTAGCCTGCTCGTTCGAACGACCGGGAAGGATAACCTTTCATGTGATTGATATGCGACAAGTGTTCCATCGCATCGAACGACTCGTAGCAATTCTTCAGGACATCGTCCGACTTGGTGACGGCGTAACGGAAAAGCTCGCCGGCCAGGTACATGCTGGTCCATAAGCCGTCGTTGTCGCTGTCGACGAGTGTTCCCGTCGAGAAATCACCCGGCTTGCTCATGGAAAGCGCGCAGTTCAAACCATGCCGCATATGGCGTTTTCGCGTAAGCTTATCGAAGTGCTCCGCTTTTTGCTCAAGGGTCATCGGCTCGAAGTGAATGATGCTGAGCCCGTTCTCGCTGAGAATCAGCACGGAGTTGTCCGGGCCTTTTGATATGTCGATAACGTTGTCGTCCACGAGCCAGTGTTTCGAGGCGTAGTAATTCGTCCGGCTGACGTGTCGAGGGCGTCCCGCCCTCGAATCGCGGGCAAGATGCCCGCGACACGAAGCTCCCCGGGGCGTCCCGAACCAGACTGATTCGCCGATTTGCCTGATGCAGCGTATATCGGTGCAGGGCAATTTCTTTTGCAGGTCCGACCGCGGCTTCAATGAGCCCGCATCCAGTTCGAGGTACCCATCCTGAGTGCCGATGACGAGGGCTGTGTCATTGCTTATCAATTCCATGCAATTCAAATTGCTGCTCTCGAAGACTATAGCGGCCTTCTTGCCGGGATTGAAACATTCGAGCCTGTCGTCGTACAACAGTAGAAAGCGGCTGCGTGCGCTGTCGAACAAAATTTGTTTCGCCCCGGCCTGAGCGGTTTGCCACTCGTCAACGCATTTGCCCTGATTGAAATATGCGAGAGAGTTTTTTCCCGCCAGCAGAAAATCGAAATTGCTACCCGGCGCAAACAATCCGACATCGGGCATTTTGTGTGGCATAAGCAGCCGGCCCGCCCAGGCGTTGCTTAGAACGGCCTTGTCGGTCAAGTAGATAAATTGGCCGCGATATGTTTCCAGATTTTTTATCCGCATATCCTGAATCGGCCTGTAACTGAAGTCCGGCACAAGCTGCCCATTATGAACCTGCAAGAGCCCCTTATTCGATAAAACAAGTACGCGGCCGTTTCTATCGGAGCGCACGGCAGATAATTTTGTGCCGGCCAGCTCTTGGGAAAGCGGGATTTTCTCCGAGAAATCCTGAATAAAGGGACGGTCCTCGTAGAAATGCCGAATATTACTTGAATAAGCAGCCGGAGCGGTAATTAATAAACCGCAGATTGCCGCGCAGAAAATCCTTGTTTTCATATTATCCTAACTATCTAATTCGATTGTTCTGTTCATCATGGCGAACGAGGGTAAGCATGTCATTCAAATAAGCCATGGAGGACATTGTAATCATCGCGAGCGTGCATTCAAGAAAAATTCAAACCTTACAAATGACTATATAAAAGTAATGGCGGCAAGTTTTCTATGGATTTGATATGTTGTGTGAAATAAAATAGCCCGCCTTGCCGGCCGAGTATTGAGAACGGCACAATTGTGTTTGCGACGGCATATAAATGAGATTAAGGAAGAATATCAAGGAGATCATAATGAAGAACGTCATTGGCCTGGCACTCGTTTTTGGAATTTTCTTCGCCGGCTGTGCGGACAGGCAGGCTGATCCTGCAATTGTTTCTTCGACAAATCAAGAGAATCCGGATTCTCGTCCAGCAGAACAGATTGCTTACGAAAAGCGGATTTCGGCGTTTCGTGCCGCGGGGCTGCCCCTGGTCGATTACCACATACATTTGAAAGGCGGGCTGACCCTTGAAGAGGCGCTGGAGAAATCCAAAGCCGCCGGTATAACATACGGCATCGCGGAAAACTGCGGCCAGGGATTTCCCGTAACAAATGACGAGCAGTTGAAACAGTCGTTCGACCGGCTGGAGGGCCGGCCGGTCCTTAAAGCGATGCAGGCCGAGGGACGCGAGTGGGTCAATATGTTCTCGCCCGAGTTGATTGCAAAGTTCGATTATGTCTTT
>JAFDIX010000839.1 GCA_019307805.1 Deltaproteobacteria bacterium
GTAGGTCTCTTTCAAAAGATCCGCATAGTCAAACCCAGCCCTGTGGAACGGCAGTGTGGCCTTGAAATTCATCACAGGACAGCCCCAGAAGAAAGCGCTACTGCGAAAGATGCCTTTCCTGCCTGTCCTGTGCTTTATGGTTCGGGTCAGGGGGCGTTCCACAAGCAGGTAAGAATTTTTGATGCGGCTCTTTTGAAAGAGACCTGCACGGCCCTTTAATCCAATAATGATTTCTTTCAAAGCGCTAAACAGTTACCTTTTATCTTATTTCCAGATATGCCCCTTTCATAGCCGATGCCGCCAGCACGGAATAACGCCCAAGCACCCCTTTTGGATGCCCCTGAGGTGGTGCCTTCCATCGTCTGTTTCGCTCACCCAGCAGGGACTGGACTTCATCTTCGTTCATCATCTTCCTTCCATGGCCAACTATGGAAAGGACCCTTTTGGGAATGTCGATTGAAATAATATCTCCATCCTCCACAAGGGCGATTGGACCTCCTCGAGCGGCCTCAGGTGACACATGACCGATACATGGGCCCCGGGTAGCTCCGGAAAACCTCCCATCAGTCACTATGGCCACATTGCTAAGCTCCGGAGTGCTTATCAGTGCCTCCGCGGTCCCATGCATTTCAGGCATTCCACTCCCGCGGGGGCCTTCGTAACGGATTACAATAATTGAGCCAGGCTCAACCTTACCTTTAAGAATTGCATCCAGGGCCTCTTCCTCTTTATCAAAGACATTCGCTGTTCCAGTATGTGTCAACATATCGGGCTGCACTGCCGAAAATTTGACGACGGCCCCTTCAGGCGCAATATTGCCCTTTAGGACAGCTATGGAACCATAGCCCTTGCAGTTCTCCGGGGAGCGAATGATATCTTCTCTTTTTAAGTTATAATTAGCCAAATAGCCTTCTCCCCGCCTAAAGAACCCCTCCTTTTCCACCTGCACCAGATTTTCCCCAAGGGTCTTTCCGGTTACTGTCATGACGTTCAAGTCCAGCATCTCCTTGAGTTCCGTTTGTACTCGGGGAATACCCCCCGCATACCAAAATATCTCACTCAGATATTTTCCCGATGGCTGAATATCCACAAGATAAGGCATCTCCCTATTAATACGATCAAAAAGCCCCTCCTCGATAACGATCCCCAGCTCGTGAGCAATGGCAGGCAAATGAAGGAGGGCATTGGTCGAGCCCGATATGGCTGCATGCACCTTTATGGCGTTTTCAAATGCCTCCTTTGTCAGGATGTCTGATGGCTTAATGCCTCTTGTTGAAAGAGCCATTACCTGCCGGCCGGCCTGACGGGCGATCCTCCGGATATCGAATAGGCTTGCTGGTGACAGTGCTGCTCCCGGTAAGGCCATACCCAGAGATTCAGACATGCATTGCATGGTGCTGGCTGTCCCCATGAACTGGCAGGCCCCATAACTTGGACACCCGGAAAGCTTATAATTCCGAATTTCCGTGGAAACATCTTCTCCCTGTCTCATCCTTGTTACAGGCTCACCTACGAGTACGCTGTGGGACATATTGGGCCCGATACGATTACTGCCCCCCGGGATATGAAGCGCCGGGATATTCAACCGTGATACTCCCATCAAATGGGCAGGGATGGATTTATCACAAGATGAAATGACCACTATACCATCCCATGGTATGACACGGCCATGCACCTCAACCAAATCACAAATAACCTCCCTTGAGAGAAGGATGTAATTCATCCCGTCATGTAGCATTGCCCATCCGTCACATATATCCGTTGCGTGAAAGTTGGCGGGCTTTCCCCCTTCCTGGTAGACACCAATAGAAGCCTCTTCTGCCAACGCATTGAGGTGGAAACTTCCAGGATGACTACTGCCATGAACGTCTTCAATCAATATCTGTGGATTCCCAAGATCCTTTTCATCCCAGGCGGTGCCACAGCAAAGGGCATCCACCTGGATCCAGTCCTCCCTGATCTTCTTACTCTTTTGTTGAATATCCCTCGGCATAAAGCACCTCTTAATTATTTTTCTCTTCCCCTCAAATAAAAAAGGGGTAAACCAGATCTTTGGTTAACCCCTTTTTGTATGTTATTTATAAGTCTATTACAGGCATTCTACATCATACCGCCCATACCACCCATACCGCCCATACCGCCGCCTGGAGGCATAGCCGGCATATCTTCCTTCTCTTTTGGTTTTTCTGCCACCATGGCCTCAGTGGTCAACAGGAGTGCGGCAACCGATGCAGCA
>JAFDIX010000840.1 GCA_019307805.1 Deltaproteobacteria bacterium
AAGGTTCTGGACATGCATATCAATGATCCGGAGTTCGCCAGGGCTTTGGTGGATGAGATGCATCGCCTTATTCAGAAGAGTTAGTTTCCGATCAGAAAGAGTCTTTTTTTGCAATCTCGGTGTTTGAAAATTAAATGGCTTAAGGCGCAGGGCTTAAGGCTCAAGGGCCTGTAAAATGGATTCCTGAATCGTATGAAACCATGCAACCTGCGCCCTCGGACGTGGGCCTTTTTTTGATGGATGGAGAGAAATGAAATGGGTAAGGAAGGATTTTTTGCAAAACAATCAGAGCTGGACATGGAGGATCATCTCATCTTTGAGTATGCCTTTGAGTCCTTTGTGGATCCTGAGGAGGCGGCCGCCCATCTCTGTCAGGAACAGTCTACGGCCCAGTGGAAGCGGGTGGATGTGGACGAGGATCTTCGGCCCCGGTTCGGTGCAAAGGTCATTGATCTGAAGGTCCTGGAGACAATGGAGAGGTCAAGCCATCCGGAGATGGGGGAAGGGGAGGGCCCGGCATATTCCTGCAGGGTCAAAATAGCCCATCCCCATGCCAATTTTGGCCCCAAGATACCCAACATACTCACCGCGGCCTGTGGTGAGGGAGCCTTTTACTGTCCGGGGATTTCCGTCATAAAACTGATGGATATCGGATTCCCGGAACCATTCCTGGAGCATTTTGAAGGTCCCAAATTCGGAGTCAAGGGCCTGCGGGATATGCTGGAAGTCTATGACCGGCCTCTCTTTTTCGGCGTGGTCAAACCCAATATCGGGTTGACCCCGGAATCCTTCACGGCGCTTGCCTATGAAAGCTGGATGGGGGGGTTGGACATTGCCAAGGATGATGAAATGCTGGGGGATGTTGAATGGTCTCCCCTGAGCATTCGGAGTGCCCTCATGGGGCAGGCAAGAAGGGATACAGAAAGGCGCACCGGCGAAAAGAAGATCTATCTGGCCAATATCACAGATGAGGCGGATCGGCTTATTGAATTGCACGATATGTGTGTCAAGAACGGGGTCAACGCCCTGATGGTCAATGTCATGACCGTGGGGCTCAGCCCCATTCGCAAGCTTCGCCGTCACACCGAGGTCCCACTGGTGGCCCATTTCGATTTTATAGCGCCTTTTACAAGGGTCCCCTACTATGGGGTTGATTCAAACGTGATTATCAAACTTCAGAGAATGGTGGGTTTTGATACCATTATCCTGCCCGGGTTCGGGTCGAGAATGAAGACCCCTGACAGGGAAGTCCTGGAAAACGTGGAGGAGTGCCTGAAGCCCCTGGGGCATATGAAACCCTGCCTGCCGGTACCTGCCGGAAGCCAGTGGGCAGGATCGACCATAGACATCTATGAAAAACTGAAAACCATTGATTTCGGCATTGTTCCGGGCAGGGGTGTCTTCGAACACCCCATGGGACCCAGGGGCGGCGGGGCCAGTCTTAACCAGGCTTGGGAGGCCCACCGAAATGGCGTCTCCCTGGAAGAATATGGGGAGACCCACCCGGAACTCAAAGCGGCCATAGAGGCCTTTGGATAGATATACCCTAACGTTGCATTAATCTAAATAACTAACTATGAGGATAGGCGTTGGATAGTCGCTTTTACGAGATCGATGCTGGATGCTTGATACTAGATGCTGGTCGAAGATCCCGTCTTTAGCGGGGATATTCAGGAATGCTCTAATAGTTAGGTCCAAAAACATCCAGCATTGATTTATCAGGTGACCGCAGGGTTTCCCCGAGAAGAGTTGTATGGTCTGACGTCTCAAATGCGGCGAGCAGTGGTTTCGGTTCCTTCTAAGGGAGATGATTGAAATACTTCAGCCTTCAGTCTTCAACCTAAATACCTGAGTAGTCACCTATAGGGTATATGCCCGCCCGCCTCGTAGTGAAGGGCCCGGCTTCGGGTTATCCCACCCCTTTGTCCTTGCAGTAGTCGTAGATCCGTTGAACCTTGGGCGCTGATCTTCCGCCCGGTTCATATTCGGATTCCATCCAGATCTTGACAAGCGCCTTCGCCAAATGGGTTCCGATCACCTGTGAACCCAGGGTCATGATATTGGCATTGTTGCTCTTGATGGAACGCTCGGTGGAGTAGGCGTCACTGCAGAGGGCGGCATAGGCCCCCTGCACCTTGTTTGCAGCGAGGCTCATGCCGATGCCTGTTCCGCAAACGAGAATGCCGCGATCGTGTTTTCCCGAGGCAACGGCTTCTGCCACATCAATAGCCACGTT
>JAFDIX010000841.1 GCA_019307805.1 Deltaproteobacteria bacterium
CTTCAGGAACCATCTCTATGGCCTCGCGGGGGCACTCTTTGGCACAAATGCCGCATCCCTTGCAGAAATCCAGATTGGGTCGAAAGTGATCCCCCTGATCCATGAGACATTGGGTCGGGCAATAGAGTGCACAGAATCCGCAATAGTTGCACTTATCAATCTCCAGAGCGGGTCTTTCAGACCTCCAAGACCCCGTATCAAGGCAGAGGAGCAACGCATCTGCATCGGACCATGCCCCTTCGCGGTCTTTGTGAATTTGTATCTTTACCATTGGATTTTTTTCACCTCATTGAAACCCCTCTCAATGGTTCGCATATTTTTCGTGAGGATATCGCCCCGGTGACGGCAGCAAAGGCCCCCAAAACACAGGTATTGGGGGAAGGAAAGCCAAGTTCCTCCATGGCAATGGTCTCCGCATCCACCACTCCCAGGAGACCAATATGCCTGTGGGGGCTCTCATGAATCTGCTGTGCGGCATTTTGAATCAAAACACCCTTCGGCTTCAGGCCTTCATAGATATCGGGGGAATTCAGTTGGGAGGGATCCAGAACCACGAGACAATCGGGATTATAGATCTGGGTTTTGACTCTGATGGGATTGTCATCAAAGCGCATGAAGGCCGTGACAGGGGCGCCTCGTCTTTCAAAGCCAAACATGGGAAAACTGCTGCCGTATTTGCCCTGCTTAACAAAGGCATTAGCCAGGATGCGGGTTGCCGTCACCGCGCCCTGCCCTCCCCTGCCATGAAACCTGACCTCAATCATGCAATGCTCCTTTAAATCCTCAGCGCTACCAATCCTAATAAGAAACGAGACTAGGTAAAAATGTAGCGATCTGCGGAAAAATTGTGAGGATAACCGTAAAGATCATCAGTGCCACCAGGAAAGGAATGATCCCCCTGAAGATCACCTCAAGAGGTATGTCCGGAGCTATCCCCTTAATAACAAACACATTGACGCCAACCGGCGGAGAAATAACCCCCATCTCCCCTGTCAACACAACAATCACACCGAACCAGATCGGATCAAAACCGAGCTTCATAACCAGCGGATAGAAGATGGGAATGGTGACTACGATGAGCGCCATGGAGTCCATGAAGAACCCGCCTATGAAATAGATGAAGATAATGACACCCATGATCGCCATCCGGGAAATGGGGAGGCTTCCTACCCAGTCAGCCAGAAGAAAAGGAATATCGGATATGGCCATAAAGTGGCCGAAGACAACAGCCCCGAAAAGAATGAACAGAACCATGCAGGACGTTCGCAAACCGTCCTTTGCCGCCTCAAAGAATCTTTGCCAGGTGAGCTGTCTCCGAATCAAACCAATGATAAGGGCACCCCCGGCCCCAATAGATCCGGCTTGTGTCGGGCTGAACCAGCCTAAGAACAATCCCCCGATGGCCAAAAGGAAAAGGATGACCGCCTCAACAATGCCTGACGTCGATTTGATCTTGGCTTTCCAACTGGTGGCGCTACCTGGAGGTCCAAAGTGAGGATTGATGCGGCAAATAAGTACCACGACCGCAACAAAGAACAGACTGAGAAGGACACCGGGTAGAACCCCGGCGATAAACAGTTTTCCAATGGATTCTTCCACCAATATCCCGTACACAACGAGTACAGTGCTTGGCGGAATGAGAATGCCAAGTGTTCCGGCAGCCGCAATAGTGCCCGTGGCCAGGGTGTCGTCATAGCCGTGTTTTCTCATCTCCGGAAGCGCTATTTTGCCCATAGTAGCAGCCGTCGCAACGGTCGACCCGCATATGGCGGCAAAACTGGAACAGGCAAGCACAGTGGCGATGGTCAGGCCGCCGCGAAGGTGGCCCACCCAGGTATAGGTGGTATCATAGAGGCGCTTACTTATGCCTGAGGCGAAGGCGAAGGAACCCATGAGGATAAACATGGGGATAACGGATAATGGATAGGAAGTGAATGATTCGTAGAGATCCTGTGCCAAAAGGGTCAAGGCGGGTTCAATGCCGGATAGATACATAATCCCGATAAAACCCACAAGAGCCATGGCAAATGCAATCTGTATCCTGAAGAGAAAAAACACCAGGAGCAGGGCAATCCCGACTATGCCCGCGGTTTCAGGACTCATTTTTTAACCACCTTAATAATCGATTCCATAAAGTGATGCAAAAATACCAAACACACAGGGATACATGCAACAGCCGCAAAATAAACGAAAGGAAATAGAGGTATTTGGGCTGTAGCGGTTTCTTCTCCTCCTGTCTGGAAGGAATACCCGAATACGAAAAGACGCCAAACGATCAAAGAGAAAAGGGCAAACCCGAAAAGATGAACGATGCAGTCGATAATGACCTGTAAACGCTTTGGCAGCAGAAGGACGAAGAATTCCACCTGTATATGTCTACCCACAATGAGCGTAATAGAGGCAGC
>JAFDIX010000842.1 GCA_019307805.1 Deltaproteobacteria bacterium
GTCATACCTGACAATGTCTCCCACTTTTAATCCACTCGAGTCCTTTTGAATCAGGAATCTGCCGCCTTCATAGTCTTTAAGTACGATTCCGTCACTTTGTATCTCAGCAACTTCAAAGGTTCTGTAATATGTTTTCGCATAGCTGTTTTGGAAACATGCAAATACAATAAGCAATGGGATCGCAAGCAGTATCAATTTTTTCATTTTGCCCCTCCGGTTTTGTAACGAGTGCAGAATGGATAAGTCAATTTGAATAAAATATAAGAGAAATGAGAGATTTGACAAGGAAAGATTAAAAAGCCGGAGACTTTTTAAGGGGTCAAGGTTTCAAGGGGTCGAGGGGCCAAGGGTTAAAAGCTGAATATTGATGAACTCGTAAAAAGTCCCGGCACGTCATTGCGAGGAGTGTAACGACGAAGCAATCTCATGGAAAATAGGCAGGTTAGAGATTGCCGCGCTCCGCTCGCAATGACAAAATATTCGATTTTTAGACTTTTTACGAGACCATCAATATTAAGATATTATTTTTTCTGTTTTTCTCCTTGAACCCTAGAAGCCTAAACCCCTTTTACCTATCTTTTAACCATTCTCTTTCTGAAAAACTTTACCAGGTCAATGACATAGTCGCGGTCTGTGAAGATCTGGATGTGGTCAACCCCGGTGGATTTAAAGAGATTGTGCAGCTGCTCGCTTTTTTCCCTGGCAAGTCGACTGTATTTATCACGAACTTCCTTGCTGCCGGTATCAACAAGTACTGTTGCACCTGTTTCAGCATCCTGGATCTCCAGCAGTCCTACATCGGGCAGGGTAAGCTCGCGGGGATCCGAAACAGTCACAGCAATAAGATCATGCCTGCGGGCCAGAACACCAAGGGGCTTTTGAAACTCTTGATCAAGAAAGTCAGAGACCAGGAAGACCACCCCGCGTTTATGCAAAACCCTGCCCAGGTAATCCAGGGCTAATGAAATGTCGGTCCCAGCCCTTTGTCTCTGTTTGCCCGGATCAAAGTAAAGAAGCTCACGAATTAAGCGCAGGACATGTGAGGTGCCCTTGGCAGGCGGAATGAACAGTTCAATGATGTCTGTGAAGACGATGAGGCCTACCTTGTCATTGTTCTTGATGGCTGAAAAGGCAAGCAGGGCGCAAAACTCAGCCGCAATCTCATTTTTGAGTTTTTCCCGGCTGCCAAAAGCACCAGAGGCAGAAAGATCCACGAGGAAAAAAACCGTAATCTCCCGCTCTTCAACATAGCGTTTCACGTAAGGATGTCCGGTGCGGGCCGTGACATTCCAGTCAATGGTACGAATGTCATCGCCCGGCTGGTAGGCGCGCACCTCGTCAAACTCCATGCCCTGACCCTTGAACACGCTATGGTATTCCCCGGCCAGGACATCGTTAACCGCCTTGCTGGTGTAGATCTGGATATAGCGGATTTTTTTTGACAGTTCCTTGGATATCACGGCACTTCTACGTTATCGAGAATCTGTTTCACTATGTCATCGCTGGATTTTTCTTCTGCTTCTGCCTCGTAGGTGACAATAACTCTGTGACGCATAATATCAGGGGCGATGGATTTGACGTCCTGGGGGGTGACATAGCCGCGGCCGGCCAGAAACGCGTTGGCCTTGGCTGCGTGGGCCAGGAAAATTGTGGCGCGTGGCGAGGCGCCGTAGCGGATAAGATCGCTGATATCAAGATTGCATAACTTGGGATCACGGGTTGCAGCAACCAGGTTGAGGATGTATTCCTCTATCTTTTCATCCATGTAGATGGATCCAACCAACTCACGGATACGACTGATATCAGAGGGTGCTATTATGGCATTCACCTGCATTTCTCCGCTTGAGCCAGCCATGCGCCGCAGGATCTGCTGCTCTTCTGCTTTACTGGGATAGGTGACCAGCAGTTTGAACATGAAACGGTCTATCTGGGCTTCGGGGAGAGGGTAAGTGCCTTCCTGCTCAATGGGGTTCTGTGTTGCCAGGACCATGAATGGGTTATCAAGGGGAAAACTTTGATCACCGATGGTTATCTGGCGTTCCTGCATGGCTTCCAGCAGGGCGCTCTGTACTTTGGCCGGCGCCCGGTTGATCTCGTCAGCCAGGATGATGTTGGCAAATATCGGCCCCTTGCGCGTGGTGAAATCACCGGTTTTAGGATTATAGATCAAGGTACCGATGAGATCACCGGGAAGCAGGTCCGGAGTGAACTGGATACGCTGAAAGGAGGCCT
>JAFDIX010000843.1 GCA_019307805.1 Deltaproteobacteria bacterium
GGAAAAAAAAGGGGTTATCCGGCATCACAATACTATTCTGCCCGGCATTAAAATCCCCCCCATCCCCCCTTTATTATTAAAGGGGGGCGAGGGGAAAAATAACCTAAACACCTTTGGCCATCCCCCTTTTCTAAAGGGGGACCGATGGGGATTTTGCTTTCTCACATGCCCTATAGGCGTCCGATTCTAAAGAAAAGCTTTTTTATCCGGCATCCGGAGACCAGCATCCAGTCCTCCTGAGGCGGATAAATATCCAGTAACCAGTATCTTTGAGTTATCCGCACCGATCTCAGCACTCCACAGGACCAACCTGACGCTCACTCATTGCTTTGAGCAGACCCGCCGCCCTGACGGGGTTGAAAATGCCGCACATGCAGGGCTTGAACAATTCCTCAGCACCCTCCTCCGCAGTCAGCTCCCCGGCCCTGACCCTTCCGGCGATCTCTTCAATCAATCCCACCGCCACCATTCCGTGGCCGCACATGGTGTTGATCTCTAGAACCTCTTCCGAAGGAAGCCTATCAATACGACCCCATCGTCCAAGAGACTGGTTCACGGTGTGCCTTTTGAGACCCGCATTCCTACAGCATTTCTCCACCTCATCGTGCAAACCTGAAACTACGACGCTCAGGCCAAGATCAATCTCCTTAAATGCTCCCAGCACCTGTGCTACCTTTTCTGCATCGTCAAAAACAGCCTGGACCACGGCCTGGTCCTCTATATTTGCAAGCATTGTATCTAAACTGCCTTGATGGTACTGGTTGCCCAGCCTGGCATCCCCCACCTTGATGGCACCCTGTTCCATACAGATGTCCAGAAGGCGTTTCAGTTTGGCTGCCGAGCCTGCCACATTGATCCCTTTACTCGGCATCATGGTCAAAACGAAGTCCTGGCGCAGACTTTCTTCCTTGCCAAGACGATGAAGCGTATGGGTCATTTTCAACTCTCCTGTGCCAGCGGCCTTCCCAAGCCAACGTTATTCTTTCCGTTGGGTGCGCACCAAATGCCGGACTCATGTATGTATTTTTGCACAGGTATTTTCCCGTCCTGCTCCAGCCTGCTGATAAGGCACAGGCTGAATACCGTATCAATTTCCTGAGAAACTTTTTTAAGAACCCCAAACAGTTCAGGAACCCTGTCTAAAGCCACTGAAAATTCCAAAATTGCAGAAAGCACTTTTTCGCTGAGGATATCCTCTTTAAACTTTCCTTTTTCCGGGTCCGACATGAGCGAGGTGGTAGGGTTTATTTTCTCAAACTCGATCCCGAGCGTGGCAACAGCCATGGCTACCTTTTCCACGTCCCGGAAGCGGGCCCCGACTATGGGCCTGCCCACCTCGATGCCGATCCCCACATCCCCCCGCCTGAAACGCCCGGTGACATCATTGGTCTTCATCTCCTCGGTTCCGCGGCCGGAAATCCCGGACTCCGTGGCTATGGTGAGAGGATCGCTTAAAATGCTCCTTACGGTCCGTGGCCACTCAAGCTCCTGCCGGCTGATGGCCTCCACCGGGCAATCTGCCATGCGAAGGCAGTTGCCGCACTCGACGCATTCATCCAGGTCAATACAGGCGGTTTCATCCAGGGTTATGGCTTTTACCGGGCAATAGGGCACGCACTGCCCACATGCGATACAAAGTTCTTCGTCGATAACCATGTGACCATTTCCCTCTTTAGCTGAAAACCCTAACTTTTATTTGATTCCGAGTGCCTCGCAGTGTGCATTGCTGCCTGCTCAATGTGCTTCTTTATCAATCTGGATGCGTTTTTCTTATCCCCCTTTTCAAGAAAGGTAATGAGCTGGCCGTGCTCCCGCCAGACTTCTCTCCAGGCCTTATCTTCCCTGATCCCCATCCCACGCAGTCGCAGAACGATTTGTCTCAAATTATTGATAATCCTGACCAGGTACTTGCTTCCGGTAGATTGGTAAATGACGTCATGAAACTGTGTGTTTAATTTGAAAAGCTGCCTTATCTTCTCTTCCCTCCCCACGTCTTTGGATTTGATCAAGGCCCTGGCGTGCGTCTCGATAACCTTCAATTGCAAAAGATCCTCTGATCTGATTTCCTCACAGGCCTTCTCAATGGCGAAAGCCTCCAATACCCCGCGGATGCTGAAAATTTCACTAACCATTTCCATGGTCACGGGAGCGACCCTCACCCCGCCCTGAGGCAGTCTTTCTACGATCCCATCCTGTTCGAGGCGACGGAAGGCCTCGCGCACCGGCGTACGAGTCTTTCTACGATCCCATCCTGTTCGAGGCGACGGAAGGCCTCGCGCACCGGCGTACGGCTGGTGTCCAGAGACCCTGCCACCTGGGTCTCGATGAGCCTTTCGCCTGACTCGATTTCTCCAAGCTGAATGCGCTCCAGCAACTGATGGTAGATCTGGTCGATGATGGTCCTTCGTGGTTCCATGAAATTCTCATCCCTTTCATCTTGAAAAGTGCCAAGAATCAGTTGGCCAGGCTCTATACACGCACTTGCATACAAGTGTGCATATATACAATGACAGGCTAAATGTCAAACTGGAAGTATTACCCGGTTTGAGTTCTTAATTGATTGATATTAAAAGATAATGTTGGAAAATACCCCATCAGGCCATCACTTCAAATGCCTTTTCCTTGACACCTACGGCTGCTTCAACCTATATTTCCCAACACCAGTAGGTAATGGTGGAGCCCCATGGGCAAACCCGTGGTCCCAATAAATAACCAATGTCTTTAATGAGAAGGAGGTATTGTTAAATGGGCAAACAAAACAGGGAGATTGG
>JAFDIX010000844.1 GCA_019307805.1 Deltaproteobacteria bacterium
AGAAGGTCGGGAAGGCAAACCGATGGGGGCGATCTTCGTACTGGGTGATTCGGCGGGAGTACAGGAAAATTCCCGCCAAAATATCATCAATCCCTTCAAGGGCTATCCGGAAAATGAACGCAACATCATGGATGATACCATGACCGAAACGGTCAAGGAGTTTGCCACGATCGACGGTGCGTTTGTCATCAAGGGCGGCGGTGTGATTGTTTCGGCCGGTACGTATCTGCTGCCGAAGCTGGTGCCGGAAGAACTGCCGCAGGGCCTGGGTGCCCGCCATGCCGCCTCCGCCGCGATTACCGCCGCCACGAAAAGTATTGCGATCACGATCAGTGAATCCACCGGAACGGTACGTATCTGGCGTCAGGGCCAGATGATTACGGAAATCGAAAAAGCCAAACGAAGCAGTACCGATGCCGCGGGGGAAGAATAAAATGACGAATGACGAAACCCGAATGACGAATCAATGACGAAATCCGAAGCACGAAACAATATCAAAATTCAAATGTTCAAATGTCTCAAACCAATGGGTGGCACCGCTAAGCGAGTCTTCGAGCTTGGGGGTGGCCAGCGGAACCATCCACCCCCAAGCTCCCGTTGGTCGCTTGGCGGTGCCACCCGGTTCGCTTTAACGTCGTATTGCATATAGCTGAATACTTACGTTTTCGTAACCGCTTACTTACGTGCGCGGCTTGGAAGAAGGAGCGAGGGTTTCATCGCGCAGGGATTTGGCTCGTTCGATTAATTCCTGCGATTCCGCCGGGGCGTGCGTAGTCAGTTCAGACTCCCATTGATGGTGATCGTTAATCGTAAAGGGCAGCAGGCATTCCGAGATTAAATCGATCACCGGCCATTGATAAAACGGTGCGGGCATATCTTTTACGGTTTTCAAAGTTTCGTATCCGCCTTTGCGAATCACGACATCGTATTGGCCGTACCAGGTAAACGGTATCGTTACCGGAGTGGCGCCGACTTCCTCGCCGTTGAGCCAGAGGATCGCTCCGGGCGGTTCGGTCGTGACGGTAATCAGTCGCTCGACACAGCCGCTCAGGCTAAGCACAGATAAAAACGCCAAAGTTATAAGTTTCCACATCATTCTTCGTCCGGCAATTGCTCAGCCGCGTCCCTATTGGCCGCTGTTATGGCGCGATAGAAACACCATGATAATCCGCCTACGATCAGCAAAAACATCGTGGTAAGAATAATATACGCACCGGCGGACAACTGACCGTCATATTCAATTTCCGCAAGCATAGCTATATATCCTTCTCTGTCAAATCCGAAATCCTAATATCGAAATACGAAACAAATTCAAATTAGCGAAATTCAAATAATAAAACAACCGGGTGGCAGCCTCAAGCGAGCGTAGCGAACTTGAAGCTGGAGGGCACGGAAAACCACCCCCAAGCTCGAAGACTTGCTTGGCGGTGCCACCCATTGTTATCGTTTCGTTATTCGTCATTGATTCGTCATTCTGGTTTCGTCATTCGTCATTAACTTTTCAGGTATCATACTCCGGGATTTTGGCGGTTTTTCTCGGTCGCCATAACGCCAGGATTACCGCTGTCAAGAATACCATAAACATCAGACACATGCCAAGTACATTTTTACCGATCAGTCGGCCCCGAAAATCAATGAGAAAACCGCCCTTGTTTTGGGTCGGTTTAATTTCCTTTGCGTAAGCGTCCTGTAATAGATAGCGATTAATGCGAATCAAGTCTTTACCATCGGCGGCGGGATTAAGAAGGGCTTGGGTATCTTCTGAGAGCTTCACCGAGTTAAATCGTTCCTTTTCATACAGATAGGGTCCTTCAATTACCTGGCTGAGTTCATCCGCCAAGGCGGTTTTAAGCTCTTGGGGGATGGGTTGGTTCGGATCGGGATATTTCTCCAGCATGCGTTTGGTTTCCGGGGAGCATCCTTTCTTGAGATGTTGAGATACGGGATCGTCCCCCTGGAGTAATGTAAAGGCCAAGGTATTCGGTTCTGTCAGTTCGGAAGCATCGATCAACATGGACGGTCCTCGAATATCGCCTACTAAAGACCAGATAACCAATCCCGCGAGGATTACAGGAATGAAAAGGCGAATAAACCATTCCCACCATTTGCCCAGTTTCCAGTCGCTGTTCTGATTCGCATGACGGCGTAATTTACCGATATCAAACGCCCAGCCGATAACCAGGCACTCGATCAGTCCGACAAATATAATTCCCCAGGTACCCTCATTAAC
>JAFDIX010000162.1 GCA_019307805.1 Deltaproteobacteria bacterium
TACTAATATGGTAAATTTCTATATTAAACGCGTAAGCCATTTATTGAAAACTGGATTCATTTGATGAAACATGGGCCCGCGCCAGGGCTGTCCGGGGAGCTTTTATGCTCCCTGTTTTGTGGGTCGAGCCTGTGCAGCCGTTTTACTGTCCTCAATCATAAGGAATCATTGCCTGTGATCAACCGCCAGGAAAGAAGAAAGACCCGCCAAATACATGTGGGGGATGTTCCCATAGGGGGGGGCGCGCCCATTGCCGTACAATCCATGACAAATACGGACACCAGGGATGTGCCCTCTTCCATAAAACAGGTGGAACGGCTTCATGAAGCAGGTTGCGAAATTATCCGCCTGGCCATCCCCGACCAGGAGGCCTGCGAGGCATTCGGAAAAATCAAATCCCAGGTAAAACCTCCCCTCATTGGAGATATCCACTTTGATCATCGCCTGGCACTCGCCGCCCTCCGCGCGGGAGCGGACGGACTCAGAATCAATCCCGGAAACATCGGAGGAAGGAGTGAGATCAAACAAATAATCCATGAAGCCAAGGCAAGGAGTGTTCCCATTCGCATTGGTGTCAATGCGGGCTCCCTGCCCAAAAAAATTCTCAAAAAGCATGGGCATCCCAATCCTGAAGCCATGGTGGAGAGTGCCCTGGACTTTATCGCCCTCTTTGAAGACCTTGGTTTTGACCAGATGAAGATCTCGCTGAAATCTTCCAATGTCCTGCACACCATATCCGCCTATGAACTCCTGAGCCGGCAGGTGGATTACCCTCTTCATCTCGGGGTCACAGAGGCAGGCACCCTGATATCCGGCACCGTGAAAAATACCATGGGCATAGGCATTTTGCTCTTTATGGGGATCGGGGATACCTTCCGTGTATCCCTCACCAGGGACCCACTGGAAGAAGTAAAGGTAGCCTACGAAATTCTCAGGGCGCTGGATATCAGGCATCGGGGCCCGGAGATTATTTCCTGCCCCACCTGCGGCAGGAGCGAGATAGACCTGTTTGGTCTTGTGGAAAAAGTGGAAAAAGGGCTCGCTGATATTGTAGAGGCTCCCAGGGTCGCTGTAATGGGATGCATAGTCAACGGCCCCGGTGAAGCAAAGGAAGCGGACATTGGTATCGCGGGCGGCCGGGGCCAGGGCATACTATTTAAAAAAGGACGCATGGTCAAAAAAATTCCAGAAGCCCAATTGGCAGACCGCCTGATCGCCGAAGTAAAAAAAATGCTCCATGAAAGGAGTTACTTTAAGAAATGAGATACTCCCGGTATTTTATCCCGACCCACAAGGAGACCCCCGCAGATGCGGAAATTATCAGCCACCAGTTGATGCTCAGAGCCGGGTTGATCAGGAAACTCACATCCGGCATCTATACCTATCTTCCTGCAGGTCTGAAGGCCCTCAGAAAAGTGGAAGATATCATACGTCAGGAGATGAACCGTTCCGGCGCCATTGAACTCTTGATGCCCGCTGTCCAACCGGCGGAGCTCTGGCAGGAGACGGGCCGGTGGGACTACTACGGCAGCGAACTGTTGCGGTTCAAGGATCGACATCAGCGAGACTCCTGCCTGGGACCGACCCACGAAGAGGTGATCACCGATCTGGTAAGGAATGAAATCCACTCATACCGGCAAATGCCCCTCAACTTCTATCAGATACAGACAAAATTCAGGGATGAAATTCGTCCGAGATTTGGAGTCATGAGGGCCCGGGAATTTGTTATGAAGGATGGTTACAGTTTTGATGCAGAGGAACCGGGTGCAGACAAGAGCTACCAGATCATGTTTGATGCCTACAACCGCATATTCAAGAGGTGCGGCCTTCAGTTCCGAGCCGTCGAGGCCGACACGGGCTCCATCGGAGGGAGCTTTTCCCATGAGTTCATGGTCCTCGCTGATACAGGTGAGGACCAGCTTGTGAACTGTCTCAAATGCGATTATGCGGCAAACCTGGAGAAGGCGGAGGTGCATTGGGGAGGAGAGAAGGCAGCTCCTTTGAGTGGGGAATGGAAGCCCCTTGAAGAGGTGGAAACGCCCAACATGAAATCCGTCGAAGAGGTGACGGACTTTCTCTCCATCACCCCTCAAGCGCTTGTCAAGACCCTGATACTGCGTTCCGGCGACAGGGTCCTTGCCGCACTCGTGAGGGGAGACCATGAGTTGAATGAGATCAAGCTGAAGAACCTCCTGGGTCTTGATCAGATAGAATTGGCCGACCCGAAAATCGTGGAGGAGGTGACCGGTGCGCCCATGGGTTTTGCCGGACCGGTTGGGCTTCAGATAGAGGTGCTTGCAGACCATGCCATTCGGGACATGAAGGATTTTGTCACCGGTGGGAACAAAAGCGATCTCCATCTGCGGAACGTCAACGTGGAAAGGGACTTTCAGGTAGCGCAGTTTGCCGATCTGCGGGTGATTGCCCCCGGGGACGCCTGTCCCAAATGCGGTGGGGAGGCCCATTTTGGAAGAGGGATAGAGGTGGGCCACGTCTTCAAACTGGGGACAAAATACAGCAAGGCCATGGGAGCCGTTTTCCTGGATGAAAACGGCAAGGAAATTCCCATTATCATGGGCTGCTATGGAATCGGGGTGGGCAGGACTCTGGCCGCGGCCATCGAACAGAACCACGACCAGGATGGCATCATTTTCCCCATTCCCATGGCCCCCTTTGAGGTCGTCATCCTGCCTCTCCAAATGCATGAGTCCGAAGTGGCCGAGACCGCTGAAAAATTACACGAAGAGTTATTGGGCTTTGGCCTGGACGTGCTTCTGGACGACAGGGACCTGAGGGCAGGCATCAAATTCAAGGATGCCGATCTTCTGGGGACACCCCTCCGGATCACCATCGGGATGCGAAGTCTCAAGGAGCAAAAGGTGGAGTTAAAACTTCGCACTGAATCTGAAAGCACACTTATCCCCCTCCGGGAAACCTCTAGGATTATCAGGGAAAAAATAAAAACACTGTATGATTCGATTAAATGACATCACCTCAGGAATTCTGAAATACCATCCTGCTGCCGACACGGGTCTGGTGGAAAAGGCCTATGTCTACTCGGCAAAGGTGCACCAGGGCCAGGTCCGCCTATCAGGCGAGCCCTACCTTTCCCACCCCCTGGAAGTCGCCTTTATTCTCACAAAAATGAAAATGGATGTCATAAGCGTAGTGGCCGGGCTCCTGCACGATACCCTGGAGGATACCGTTGCAGAGCTCCCCGAGATTACTCGACTCTTTGGTGAGGAAACGGCAAACATCGTCGATGGCGTCACAAAGATCAGCAAGATGATGTTCACGAGCAAAGAGGAGCGCCAGGCCGAGAACATGCGTAAGATGATTTTGGCCATGGCTACTGACATCCGCGTGATCATGGTCAAGCTTGCAGACCGGTTGCATAACATGCAGACCCTGGGTTTTCAAAGCTCCCAAAAGCAGGAACTGATTGCTCGGGAGACCCTGGAAATCTATGCCCCCATCGCAGGAAGGATGGGAATCTACTGGATGAAATCCACCCTGGAGGACCTCTGTCTCTATTACCTGGAGCCCCAGATATATGAACAGATAAAGTCCGGAATTGCCGAGAGGCGAGGCGCGAGGGAAAAGTTCATTCAGGATGTCAAAAAAATCCTCACCACAAAATTGAAAGAGGCGGGCATTGGGGCCACCATCAAGGGAAGGCACAAACACTTCTACAGCATCTACAGCAAGATGAGAGATCAGAACCTGGCCGTGCATCAGGTCTACGATATCCTGGCCTTCAGGGTGATTGTGAAGTCCCTGAGGGAGTGCTACGAAGTCCTTGGTATTATCCATGCCATGTGGAAGCCGGTACCCGGACGATTCAAGGACTACATATCACTTCCCAAGGCCAACATGTACCAGTCCCTTCACTCCACGGTCATTGGGCCCCTGGGGCAACGGATGGAGGTCCAGATCCGAACCTGGGAAATGGACTCCATTGCCGAACAGGGCATTGCCTCACACTGGAAATACAAGGAGGGCGCCGGCGCCAGCCAGACCGATGAGAAACAGTTCGCCTGGCTGAGACAGCTTCTGGAATGGCAGAAGAACCTCAAGGATCCCAAAGAGTTCATGGAATCGGTGCGCATGGACCTCTTTCCCAATGAGGTCTACGTATTCACCCCAAAGGGCGAGGTAAAGAGGTTTCCCAAAGGCTCCACTCCCATTGATTTTGCCTACGGCATTCATTCCGAGGTGGGAGAAAAGTGTATCGGTGCCAGGGTGAACAGCAAAATGGTGCCCCTTCGATATCAGCTGGAAAACGGTGATGTCATTGAAATCATCACATCCAGCAAACAGCACCCCAGTAAGGACTGGCTCGATTTTGTCAAATCCTCCAAGGCAAAAACAAAAATCAGGAGTTGGATCAGGAGGCAGGAAAGAGGTCAGAGCATCGAAATGGGTCGGGGGATCCTGGAAAAAGCCCTTTCCCAGGCAAGGATCAATCTCAGCAATGTCTTGAAGAGTGAACAGGTCGCCTCCATTGCCAAGGATCTCTCCTTTCATTCCACCGAGGACCTCCTCGCCAATATGGGCTATGGAAAGATATCTGCAAACTATGTCATTGGTCGTTTGAAACCCAAGCTTGGCATCGAGGAGGAGAAGCCCGCCGGGATCGTCAGTAAGATGGTTTCCCGCATAACCCGGAGAAAGAGCACCCAGGGGATCAAGGTGAAGGGCCTGGACGATATGCTCGTCCGTTTTGCCAAATGCTGTCACCCTCTTCCCGGAGAGCATGTAATCGGTTTCATCACCCGAGGGAGGGGAGTCACCATCCACCATCGCGACTGCAGGCATATCAAGGAGGTCGAGGAAGAGCGCCTGGTGGAAGTCCTCTGGGAACCCTCAAATGAGGATGTCTACCTTGCCAGCCTGAGGGTGACCTCGGTCGACAAAAAGGGTATTCTGGCTGACATCAGCTCCATTATGGCCCGGAGGGACGCCAACATCATCCAGGCCGAGGTCAGGACGACCATGGACAAGAAGGGTATTTCCCTGTTTACGATAGAAGTGGAGGACTACGGACAGCTTCAGGAGATCATCGGGGCCATAAAAAGGGTAAAAAATGTGTTACTGGTCGAGAGGGTATGATCATGGCTTGACAACCAATCCGGATTTAATACAGGTGGTGCAGACCCTCATTCGTACAGACTGGCCATTTTTGACGGTTCTTACCTTCTGAAGGTTTGGATACCAGCGTTTTTTTGTCTTGTTATGTGCATGACTTACATTATATCCTACCTGAGGCTTTTTGCCGCACAGTTCGCATACTTTTGACATGATGAATCTCCTTCTACAAAATCTGAATCGCTACATATATCATCTGAATCTCAGGATGACAACCCAAATCTGATATGAAACCGAATTTTCCCCCGCTATCTCCCGCACCCCTCCTGGACCCTGCCTTTAACAGTTCCCCCCAAAATCCCCGTCACATCCACCTGATGGGAATTTGCGGCGTCGGCATGGCCTCCCTGGCCGGAATGTTGAAGGAGAAGGGCTGCCATGTCACCGGTTCAGATCAAAATGTCTACCCGCCCATGAGTGATTTCCTCGAGGGCCTGGCCATTCAGGTCATGGAGGGGTATGCCCCGACAAACCTGAACCCTGCCCCTGATCTGGTCATCGTGGGCAATGTCATTACAAGACAAAATCCTGAGGCACTGGAACTCGCTGAACTGGGAATCCCCTATCTTTCCATGCCCCAGGCCCTCAGGGAATTTGCCATGAAGGGCCAAAGGCCCATTGTCATTGCCGGCACCCATGGCAAAACCACGACCTCCGCCCTCGCCTCCTGGTTCCTTGAAACCGGTGGGTTGGACCCGGGATTTATGGTGGGCGGCATTTGTAGAAATTTCAATGGAAACTTCAGGGCCGGCCGGGGCCCCTACTTTGTCATCGAAGGGGATGAATATGATACGGCCTTCTTTGACAAGGGCCCCAAATTCGTTCACTATGCCCCCTGGATCACCATTCTCACCAGTATCGAGTTCGATCATGCGGACATCTACCGGGACCTTGACCACGTCCTGCAGAGCTTCCGCAGCCTCATTGACATAATCCCGTCAGACGGGCTGCTCATTGCCAACGGGGATAATCCTCTGGTTCTGGAAGAGGCCAAAAGGGCCAAATGTCCGGTCGTCACCTATGGTTTCACGGAAGGGGCCGAGTGGAGTGCTGCGGACATCAGTTACCGGGAAGAGGGTACGCACCTTACGGTCTGTCATGGCCGGGACGAATTTGTGCCTCTTGTGACGCCCATTTACGGACGTCATAACATCTCCAATCTCCTTTCCGTTGTCGCCCTGTCCCATTTCCTGAAAATAGACCGGTTGCAACTTCAAAAGGCGGCCGGGACCTTCACGGGCATAAAACGAAGGCAGGAAATCAAAGGGGAAAAGGGGGGAATCCTGGTACTGGATGATTTTGCCCACCACCCCACGGCCGTAAGGGAGACCATTCTGGCGGTCAGGGAGAGATACCGTTCCCGCCGCCTGATTGCCGTTTTTGAACCCCGCTCCAATTCCAGCCGCCGAAACATCTTCCAGGAAGCCTATGCAGGCGCCTTTGATAATGC
>JAFDIX010000845.1 GCA_019307805.1 Deltaproteobacteria bacterium
TCCGGGGGATGGTATGAATTGCAGCATAAACTGGGAAGTGTTGTCATTCGAGGGCCGGGTGCCGAGACTAAGTGGGCAAAAAAAAGAACACCCCAGCCGGAAGGACAAATGGGCCCCACAGGTGACTGGATTGCGAACAAGAACAAAGGGCGTGAAGGGATTCAAGTGGTCTCTTTCAACGTGGATAATGTCCTTGATGCGACAGAAAAATTCAAGGGCAACGGAGGACAGATTGTCCCCTACGGCGGCAGTGATGTTCAACACTGGAAAGAACCAGACAGGAATTATACCTTCTTGCATCCAAAGCCCTTGCACGGCATTGTCCTGGAGTTTATAGACGGTGCCTACGCCTGGAAAAAGAATTGAAAAATGAAATCCAGCTTAATAAAATGGAGAAACACGTTTTGAAAGAAAGCACGAGACAACGAATTATCGATTCTGCAAGAATTCTGATTGCTGAGGAGGGCTATCAGAAAACAACAGTCGCACACATAGCGAAGCATGCAGGCATAGCTGAGGCGACCATTTATGACTATTTCCAAGGAAAGGAAGATCTGATGCTTGCTATTCCAGATCTTTGGGTGAAGGACGTCATCCGGGATCTCGACGAACAATTCATTGGGATAAAGGGCGCTGTAAACAAATTGAGAAAATTTCTCTGGTGGTTTCTGCGACGCAGTGAAAGGGACCCTTTGGATGCAAAAATCGTCTTTCTTTTCCTTAAGACCAATGCCAACTTTATGAATACCGAGGTATATTCGAACGTAAAAAATTTTTATGCTTTCTTGATTGATATATTTGAAGAGGGTATAGCGTCCGGGGAATTTAGACAGGATCTTAACCCTTATTTGGCCAGAAAAATCTTTATAGGCACAAAAGACCACATTGTCACCCAGTGGCTTTTGAAGGACAGAACCTACTCACTTTATAATGACCTTGAAGAAACTTTTGACTACATGATAAAAGGCCTATTGACTGAAAGAGGTGGCATTTCGCGTGAAGTGGAGGAGTCGCCTGAAGTGAGACTATCCGAAAAACAAAAGCAATGATATGGGGTCAGAGTTAAAGATGATTAATTACGATGAACCAGTCATCAACGCTTTTGATCGTGCCTGTGAGAAATTTCCCCACAAACCGGCCATCATTTATCTGGGCGAGACCTTTACCTACAGCAGGTTGAAGGATTTGATCGATCGCTTTGCCACAGCCTTGCATGAACTGGGCGTGAGGAGCGGGGACAAATGCATGATCTACGTCCCCAACTGCCCCCAATGGCTCATTGCCTATTACGGATCCCAGCGGATTGGAGCCGTACCCGTCCCCATCTCACCCATCTATACCCCTTTTGAGATCGAATACCTCATCAATGATTGCAGTGCCGAGACCATCCTTTGTCAGGATATGAACTTCGGGTACGTCACGGAAGTCATGCCCAAGACCTGCCTGAGGAAAATTATCGTCACCAATTATGTGGACTTGATCCCTCTGTGGAAGAGGGCTGTCGGCTGGCTCTTCGACAAGATACCTGACGGGCAGGTCGAGGCGGCCAAGGATGTATACAGGTTCAAAGACCTGGTTCGAAAATATTCTCCCAACCCCCCGAAGGTGGACTTCAACCCCAGGGAGCATCTCTCCTATATCCTTTACACCGGAGGTACAACGGGTTTTCCCAAGGGGTGCCCGACCACGCACAGTGGTATGGTATCCCAGGTGGAGGACATTCGGGGAGTGGCTGAGGGCCATGTCTCGGACGGCAATGACCTTCTGGTTTTCTGCGCCCCCCTCTTTCACCAGTTTGGTCAGACCATGTTCATGGGCACGGCCCTGACAAAAGGAAATCCTACGGTGCTGATGCCCATACCGGAGATCGATTCCATCCTGGCATTTATCGAGCGGTACAAAGGGACCCTGTTTCTGGGTGTCCCCGCACTCTACCGAATGATTTTGGAAAATGATCGCATTGACCAGTTCGATTTGACTTCACTGCGATACTGCTGGAGTGGTGGTGACGTGCTTCCTGTGGAAGTCTTTAATCGGTGGAAAAAAAGGGTTCATATCCCCATATGGCAGGGATATGGCGCCACGGAGGTCGGCTTTATGTCCCTTGATCCACTGGACAGGGAACCGCAGCCGCATCAGCAATTGATTCAAAATATTTAGCTCGTAAAAACTCACGTATCCTTGGCATAATCGGAGCTGGCCATCAAGCTTATCCTCATATAATGG
>JAFDIX010000846.1 GCA_019307805.1 Deltaproteobacteria bacterium
GCGCGATCTTCATTGCCAGCAGATCCAGCCCGCCCTTTTTCAGGAAACGTTTCGGCCTGTTCGGCCACCTCCTGCTCTTTAGGGATGAGCGCCCACAGTTCCAAGAACAAAGGCATGGCGTTCTCATACAGCGATGGCAGGTCACACTTCTGCCGCAGCATCCATTCCAGCATCTCACCGCCATAGGCGACGATCTCACCGCTGGCCAGGTCATAGACTGGCGCACCCTTGGCATTGTCTGAAGACCAGCACAGGCCCACAGCCGCAGCACTGAGTCTCGCCAGCTTGGCACGGCTTTTCTGGTTGGCGCTGTACTCGGAAACAAGGTCATTGATTGCCACGAATGAACGCGGCGCTTTCAGCTTGACCTCACCGAGTCCTTTGATGTTTATTGTGTCTCGCATAGTGTCCCTCCATTGCGATTATTAGTATCAGGCTTGTCCGGTGTAAGTGATCGCCCCATAGACTTCCCCAGACACATTAAGCACGTCCGGGTCACCCTCGGAGAAATCACAAGTCAACAGCACGGAGTTGAAGATAGCCTGGCCATCTGCGCTGTCCCCGTTGTCTGTTCCTTCGGTCGTGAATGTGATCTTGCAAAGGAACTGCTCAAAGCCAGCGCCGCCCACAGTGTTGAGCGTTGCGCCTGCCTGGGTGCCGTTGATGAAATCAAGCAACACGCCCGCGCCCGCATTCGTAAATTCCCGATAGTGCACTGCCCAGCTCAGGGTGCCAACTTGATCGTCGCCTTTTCGGAGTCCAACGATGGTCCCTCTGTCACGTATAACTATGCGGTCTTCGTCTGGCCCAAGGGTATTGGCACTGAAATTACCATCCTCATACGTCACAGTTAAAGTGACTGGTGTGCCTCCGCCGCTCTCTAAAACGAGGGTTCCATCCCTGCGGACCTTGACTGATTGACTGACTGCCATGTGATGCTCCCGGTTATTTGTTTTATTGTATCAAAGATTGAAGTCGTAGGTGCCAATGCTTCCATCGTCAGCTCTAAGCTCAATGGGTGCAATGGATGAATCTGCTTTCTCTTGTATGGTTTTAAGTAACGCGATTTCGAGGTCAGGCATTAGATCGGTTTCAATCTTATCGACTACGGTCATCCAAAGCGGAATAGATGCGCCAGACTTTTGAACGTAGCCTGCATAAAAGTTTCCAACGCTGTTGGTGCTGTACGGATCGCCGTTGCGCTTTGTGCCGGTTCGAGGCTGAACCTGGGCGTTGTTATAAAGCTGAAAGCCATAGGTGAAGCCGGAATCACTCTTGATCAATTCGGTGGTATTCCACGCTTCGCCAGAGGTGCCTTTCTGTTCAAGCGGATAGTTGCCCGAATACTTAAACCCGCTCCAGATTTCTGTATCAATCATCTCTAAGGTTGCCGATCTAAATAGACCCATGACCTCGATGGTGGCGTCATTGATGGCGCTGGTGAGGTCTGGCAGTTCGATCCTGGCTTTGACGGTTCCGCTCATTACATCACCTGCTTTAAAGCTTCTTTGAATCTCTGAGCGGCTGAACCAGAAAACCCCATGGGTTTGCCCTGGCCTGCTTGCAATACGGCGCGGCGCTTTGTTTCGCCCTGGGCCTGCAGCTTGGCGATCTCTTTCTGGGTCTTGTCTATCTCCCTTTTCAGGCGTGCCACAAGACGCGGCTTGCCAGCCTTCCACACTACTGGAAGCAGCTTGTGGAACCAGGGCTCACCACCAGCCGCCACAGAATGCGAACCCCTGCGCACAATCCAGCCTGAATAAAAGACTGGGTTCTCAAACACAACCGAAACCTGGCCCATGCGCCCGATTACGGATTGGCTCCAGCCTGCTCGGCTTGTGCCCGTCTCCACTGGCCAGTTCATTTTGATAACGCGCAATTGCGCCGCGCCCTCTTGGCGCATCACTTGAACCTCTGTTGGGCTTAGAGGTCTTGAGGTCTTATTGACCTTCCGAATATATGCGTCGATTTCTGGCAACTTGGCGGTGGCGCGAATCCTGCCGCGTCCGCTCAGCTCGTCAGCCATTGACTTTGAAATCGCCATCAGATGACCAGGCTCAATTCATAGGTGACCTGAAGCGTGAAGGTCGTAATCAAGAAAGCACCGCCGCCTTGATAAGCGTGGGAAGCTGGCGAGAATATGATCGCGCCCTGGGTGGTCAAGCTGGTGCCGTTGGCGCTTATGTACTTCATGGCCGTGTGCAGGTCAGACAGGGCTTGACTC
>JAFDIX010000847.1 GCA_019307805.1 Deltaproteobacteria bacterium
CACGGCGTCCATGCCGAGCCCATTACCTTTGGCCTCAAGCTGGCTGTCTGGTATTCCGAGATGAAACGGAACCTGAGACGACTGGAAGAGGCCCATGATGTCATCAGCTATGGAAAACTGTCCGGGGCAGTGGGCACCTTTGCGAATATCACGCCTGAGGTCGAATCCCTCGCCTTAGAAAAACTTGGCCTCAAACCGGCAGAGATATCTACCCAGATCCTTCAGCGCGACCGCCATGCCCAGTACTTTACAAGCCTTGCGATCCTTGCCGGGACCCTTGAAAAGATCGCAGTGGAGATACGGCATCTCCAGAGGACAGAAGTCCTTGAGGCAGAGGAGCCCTTTGCAAAAGGGCAAAAGGGTTCATCGGCCATGCCACACAAGAAAAACCCAATAGGATGTGAGAATATATCAGGTCTGGCTCGTCTTGTGCGATCCAATTGCCTGGCTGCCATGGAAGACATGGCCCTGTGGCATGAGAGGGACATCAGCCATTCCTCGGTGGAAAGGGTAATTGGTCCGGACAGCACCATCCTGATAGATTTTATGATTCATCGCCTTACCCGAATTGTAAAAGACCTAGTGGTCTATCCCGATCATATGGCTGAGAACCTCAAAAAAACAAAGGGGCTGATTTTTTCCCAGCAGGCGCTCACCAAGCTGGTGGAAAAAGGCATTGAAAGGCAAAGAGCTTACGAACTGGTCCAGAGAATCGCCATGAAAGTATGGGAGAGCAGCCAGGAATTTAAAGGGCTTATTATGGAAGACCGGGAGATTGCGAAATATCTGAGTAGGAAGGAAATCGAAGGGATATTTGACCTGGATTATCACTTAAAATATGTTGATGACATATTCCACAGGGTATTTGACGCCTGAAAGAGAAGTTCTGTTCGGGCGAGGTGGGCAAGCCCTTTTCTCGTCACAATCATCCATCTACATGTGTCAGCTTGAGCAGGTCATCCCACGGTTCAGCCTTTTCGACTTGCACCAGGATCTCCTCGCCCGGTTTGAGAATGATGCCGTTTCGCCGCTTTATTTCCGCCACGAGAAAAAGATCTCTTAGAACTATACGATACTTACTCTTAAGCTCGTCAAGGACCAGGGCTTTGTACTTCTCGCCCGGATGCTGGCTGAGAAATTTGAGGGTCCAGTAACGCAGGCGAGTTCGTTTTAACCTTTCAAGCTCTTTTATTACCGGTGAAACGGATATTCTGATCTCTTCCAGTTTTTTCTTGTCGTAAACCGGATCCATTCCCATAAGAAAATTCCTGATCTGGCGCTGAACCACAAGATCGAGGTATCTTCGTATGGGAGAAGTTACCTGGGTATAGACATCCAGGCCCAATCCGCTATGGGGGCCAGGGGCTGTATTTATCTGGAGAGGTCTGAGCTTCCGGCGCTGCTGGAAGACATAGTAGAGATATCCTGCTTCATCCGCAGATACTCTCTCACCGGGCTCTTCCTGTGCCCTGAAGAGCGCCGGAATTTGATTGTCCCTGCAAAATCTGGCTGCCAAGCAGTTGCAGAGGATCATGATTTCGGCCACGATCATTCGGGAGGGCGTATTCTGATCAACAAATTCCAGGGACAGGGATGAATCGGCATTGAACTGCACCTGGAATTCGGGTAATGAAAGGCTGAGGGCGCCCTGGTTCATTCTTTTCTGCAGCAGATGCCGGCTCATTTGATACATTTGTTGGAGCATGCCTGCGGGTTCTTCCGCCTGCGGCGGATTCGGGTTGTCGAAGATCGGTCGGGCCGGGGTGGGCAGGCCTTCCGTACCCAGGATTTCATCGACTTCCTCATAAGTCAGCTTCTGCCGGACCCTGATCACACTTGGCACAACCCTGTACTCAAGTAGCTCACCGCCTTTGTCAAAACTGGCTAAGAGGGAAATGGCCTGCCGATCGCGCCCCTGTTTCAAGCTCAGGGTGTCCTGGGATAGATCGGGGGGAATCATGGGTATCTGCCTGCGTGTCAGATATAGGGAGGAGGCCCGATCTTTCGCCTCCCGGTCAAGGGCGCTGTCCGGTGAAATGGTTGATGCTACGTCCGCAATGTGTATGCCGAGGTGCAGGACGTCACCGACCATCTCAAGGCTTACGGCATCGTCGTAATCACGGGTGAGCGGGCCATCTATGGTCACGGTGGGCAGATCTCTCAAGTCATCGCGCCCTTCAAAGCCTATTCCTGCACCAGCCAGGCGGGCTGATTCATCCAGTT
>JAFDIX010000163.1 GCA_019307805.1 Deltaproteobacteria bacterium
CCGTCGATGATATGGGCCTTTTTCACCCCCGCCTTCATGGCCTGAATGCAACAATTGATTTTGGGTATCATACCACCCTGGATAGTGCTGTCTTTTATGAGCTTGGGAACATCCTTCATCTTCAGTGTGGAAATGAGTTTTTTCTTTTTATCCAGCACCCCTTCCATATCCGTCAGGAGGACGAGCTTTCTGGCCTTGAGGGACGAGGCAATATGCCCTGCCACCAGGTCCGCATTGATATTGTAGGTTTCCCCCTTTTTGCCTGCCCCAACAGGAGCGATGACAGGAATGAACTGGCTGTCCAGGAGACTGTTCAGGATCTTGCTCTTCACGGCGGTAATTTCGCCCACCATGCCCATATCAATAATTTCCGACGGCTGGTCACCCCCCTTTTCCTTGAGGTAGGTAATTTTTTTGGCAGTGATGAGTTGCCCGTCTTTGCCCGAAAGGCCCACTGCCTGGCCGCCGTTTCCATTGATCAGGGTCACGATCTCTTTATTGACCTTCCCCACCAACACCATCTCCACCACATCCATGGTCTGTTTGTCGGTCACCCGCATACCATCGACGAATTCGGATTCGATGGAAAGCCGTTTCAGAAATGCGCCGATTTGGGGTCCCCCCCCGTGAACAACAATGGGATTGAGACCGACATATTTCATGAGGATGATGTCCAGGGCGAAATTCTTCTTCAGCCCTTCGTCCACCATGGCATGCCCCCCGTATTTGACCACAATGGTGGCATTGTTGAAGCGACGGATATAGGGGAGTGCCTCGATAAGGACCTTTGCCCGATCTGCCTGTTTGAGTGTCATGGCTCAATACTCACTTTTGATGATATCCATCCAGAAATAATAATTTCCGGATGGAGCGTTTAGCTGTCAGCGTTCAGCATTCAGCTTAAAGGATATATCTGCTCAGGTTTTCATCTTCGAAAATATCTTTAAGCTTATCCACCACATATTTCCGGTCGATATCGACCTTTTCGGCATCCATGTCCGGGGCCTCAAAGGAGACCTCATCCAATAGTTTTTCCATGACCGTATGCAACCGTCGGGCCCCGATATTCTCGGTGCGCTCATTGACATCGCTTGCAATGGATGCAATTTCCTGGACAGCGGATTCTTCGAAGACGAGTGTAATGCCCTCGGTTTCCAGAAGGGCCTCATATTGGGTAATGAGCGCATTTTTCGGCTCCGTAAGGATTCGAACAAAATCACCACAGGACAGAGAATCCAGTTCCACGCGAATGGGAAATCTGCCCTGAAGCTCCGGTAAAAGGTCGGAAGGTTTACTCACATTAAAGGCCCCTGCCGCAATGAACAGGATATGATCCGTTTTCACCATACCGTACTTGGTGATGACCGTGGATCCTTCTACGATGGGCAGGATGTCCCTTTGCACCCCCTCTCTTGAAACATCAGGGCCGTACCCGGATTCCGAGCCGGCCACCTTGTCAAGCTCATCCAGAAATATGATCCCGTTCTGCTCCGTCATGCGAATGGCCTCGGAAACAACCCGATCCATGTCTACCAGCTTCTGGGATTCCTCCTGCAGCAGAATCTCCATGGCTTCAGGGACCTTGACACGCCTCCGCTTTTTTTTGCCTGGAAAGATATTGCCAAAGACCTCCTTGATATTAAACTCCATCTCCTCAATTCCCGCATTGGAAAAGACCTCGACCATGGGCATGTTGTGATTATCCACCTCCAACTCCAGATAACGACCGTCCAGCTTGCCGTTTCGCAACATTCGCCGCAGTTTTTCCCTGGTGGAGTTGATTTCCACCTTATCCCCTCTGACCACTTCCAGGACTTTTTCCTTTTCCCCATCCTCGCCGACCTGAAGTTTCTCCTTCCTCTTTGGGAGCATGATATCCAGCATCCGTTCCTCGACCAGTTCCTGGGCCTTTTCCTTTACAATTTCCTGGGCCGAATCCTTGGCCATGCTGATGGCCAGTTCTGTGAGATCCCGAATCATGGACTCCACATCCCTTCCCACATACCCCACTTCCGTAAACTTGGTGGCTTCCACTTTGAGGAATGGGGATTTTGCGAGCCGCGCCAGGCGTCTCGCAATTTCCGTTTTTCCTACACCGGTCGGGCCGATCATGATGATATTTTTAGGGGCAATTTCATCCCTGAGATCATCGGGGACCTGTTGCCTCCGCCATCTGTTTCTCAGTGCAACGGCCACCGATCGCTTGGCCGCATCCTGGCCTATGATATATTTGTCCAGCTCCGAGACGATTTCCCTCGGCGTCAGGACTTCCACAAAATCATCTTGTTTCGCCATATCCGCTCCCATTCTCTATGTCGTCTCCCCAATCTCATGGAGGACAATCTGATCGTTGGTATACAGGCAGATGGATGCCGTAACCTTCATAGCTTCCCGCGCAATGGCAGGGGCATCCAGGTCCGAGTGGGCCAGGAGCGCCTTGGCTGCCGCCAGGGCATAGGGCCCGCCGGAACCAATGGCGATGACCGCATCATCGGGTTCAATCACATCCCCCGTGCCGGAGATGACAAACATATGCTCCTCATCCATGGCCAGGAGCAGTGCCTCAAGCCTCCTGAGGATCTTGTCCGTCCGCCAGTCCTTGGCCAATTCCACGGCCGCCCTGGTCAGATTTCCATTGTATTTCTCAATCTTTCCTTCCAGCCGTTCAAAGAGATTAAAGGCATCTGCGGCCGCTCCGGCAAAACCCACCAGCACCTGATCACCACTCATAAAACGGACCTTCACGGCCTTATGTTTCATGATCGTTTCCCCGACGCTCACCTGCCCGTCGCCGGCCATCACCGCCCTGCCATCCCTTATCACCGCCAGTACCGTAGTTGCCCGTATGGGCTGAAGTACCTTCATTCCCTTTTTTTCTCCTTTTACGCCCCCTGTCCTCCGGGCGTCCTCTCTCATACGACCCTAACCTCACTTGCTCCTTGGGTGGGCTTTATCATAGACCTCCATGAGTCGATCCATGCTGACATGGGTGTATTTCTGGGTTGTGGACAGGCTCACATGCCCCAGAAGCTCCTGCACGGCCCTCAGGTCCGCCCCGCCATCCAGCAGGTGGGTCGCAAAAGTATGTCTCAGGGCGTGGGGAGAGATGTCCCCGCTTAAGAGACCTTCCTTTGCATATTTTCTGACCACATTATAAATCCCGCGAGTACTGAGCCGTCCTCCCCGAACATTCAGAAAAAGCGGGCCTTCCGGAGAACTTCCATGGGTTTTTTCCCTCAGGGGAATGACTGCATCCATGTAGTCTCTGACCGCCTTCAGGGCGCTCTTTCCGATGGGGATAATCCTCTCCTTCTTCCCTTTCCCCATGACCTTGATCAGGCGCTGCTCAAAATCGATACCGGAGAGGTTCAATCCCTCCAATTCACTAACACGAATCCCGCAGGAGTAAAACACCTCCAGAATGGCCAAATCCCTTAATCCCAGCGGTTTGGACCGATCAGGCCTCTCGAGCAACCTGAACATCTCGTCTATGGGAAGAAAGGGAGGGTCGTATTTTTCCTGCTTTGGCGTTGAGATATCTGCCGCAGGATTGCCGGCGACAAGCCCTTTCTTCTCAAGGAAATTGAAAAATGATCGAATAGCTGACAGCTTTCGCGCAATGGTTTTCCTTTTATAACGACTGAACAGCCTTCCCAGGTATTCCCGGAAGAGCTTGAAATCGATGGTATCCAGTTGCGGACCATGGGAATCTTCTCGCAATTCCCCATCCTTTTCACTCAAGAACGCCTGGAACTGCCTCAGATCTATTCTGTAATTCCGGATCGTATGCTCGGAATAACCCCTCTGGAATCTGAGGTTTTGTATGAATGCCCCTATAAGGTCATCTAGTAACATTCTTTAAGACTATCAGATGCTTAGAAAAAAATGTATAAAATAACATATTTCAGACGATTGGCAATGAAAAAATGTTTCCCCGCATTCTTCGCTTGACTTTATTTTCAAGCATGCGGTAACAATTAAGGCTTTGAATCCAACATTTAAGCAGACAAAAGGTCCGTTCGATAGAAGTTGCGCCGAGCAATGTATCCGCCCCATGGGCATATTCACACAGACCGGGGGCAATTCAAAATCTGGAAAGGAATAATGCATGGAAAGAAAGAGTGAACAACTGAGAAATGTCGGTCTGGTGGCCCATGTGGGTTCTGGCAAGACTTCCCTGGCAGAAGCCATGCTTTTTAACGGGAAGAGCATATCAAAGATGGGAAGTGTGGATCAGGGCAATTCTGCAATGGACTTTGAACCGGAGGAGACCGGCAGAAAAATAACCATTAACACCGCCGCTCATCACTGCGCATGGAAAAAGCACACCATCAATATTATTGATACCCCGGGGGATGATAACTTTATTTCCGATGCCCGTTTTGGCCTGCAGGCTGTTGATGGCATGGTTGTGGTCCTGGATGCCACAGCGGGGGTCAAAGTGGGTACTGAAAAGGTGTGGGCCTTTGGGGACGAACAAAACCTTCCCCGTATCGTCTTTGTCAATAAGATGGACAGAGAGCGGGCGGATTTTTACAAGGTCGTCGAGGGATTCTCCAGCGCATTCAATGTGAATGCAACACCGGTTTTCCTGCCCATTGGTGCTGAAGAGGAATTTGAGGGTCTTGTGGATCTTATCAAAATGAAGGCATATGTCTTCAGCAAGGATGGCAGCGGCAAGTTTACGGAGCAGGAAATCCCCGCTGATATGGGAGATCAAGTCGCCGAATGGCGAGAAAAAATGGTTGAGAATATCGTAGAGGCCAACGACGAGCTCATGGAAAAATACCTGGAGGGGGAAGAGCTGGCCCCCCAGGAAATCGAGGATACTTTTATCATCGGAATCAAATCACGATTGATCGTCCCCATTCTCTGCGGCTCTGCAACCCTGAACATGGGCGTGCCTCAATTAATGAATCTCATTGTAGCGGGAATCCCGTCTCCCCTGGAAAGGAAGCCCTTTGAGGGAACGGCTCCGGGCGGAGATGAGATCCTGCAGCGAAACCCCGAAGAGGATGCACCATTCTCTGCCATTGTCTTCAAGACCCTGGCAGACCCCTTTGCAGGAAAACTGACCCTGCTCCGGGTATTGTCAGGAACTCTCAGCTCGGATGCGGGCCTCTATAATGCAAACAAGGAGACCAAGGAAAAATTTGGGCAGATTCTACTCCCTGAGGGCAAAAAACAGCAGGCCGTGGAGCAGGCCATCACCGGTGATATCATCGCATTTGCCAAATTGAAAAAAACACAAACCGGGGACACTTTGTGCCAGGAAAACGGTGCCATTATCTATAAGGCTGCAGATCCCCTTCCCTCTGTCATCTCATATGCGGTGGAGGCCAAGGTGAAGGGAAGTGAAGACAAGGTATTCACATCCCTTGCCAAGCTCCTCGACGAGGACCCCACCCTCAAGCTGGAAAGAGACCAGGCGACCTCTGAAATCATTCTCTCCGGGACCGGGCAGATCCACCTGGAGGCGACCTGTGAAAAGCTGAATCGAAAATTCGGCGTGGAAGTCAACATGAGTCCCGTCAAGATCCCCTATACAGAAACCATCAAAAAATCCGTGCAAAAGGTCGTTTACCGCCACAAGAAACAGTCCGGCGGGCGTGGGCAATTCGCAGAGGTACACTTTGACCTATCCCCCCTGGAAAGGGGACATGGATTTGAGTTCGAAGAGGCCCTCGTCGGAATGAATGTCCCAAGGAATTTCGTTCCGGCCGTTGAAAAGGGTCTCAATGAGTCCATCGGCAATGGGATTCTTGCCGGCTACCCGGTGGTTGACCTGAAGGTCCGGTTCTTTGACGGAAAATCCCATGACGTAGACTCCTCAGAAATGGCCTTCAAGATCGCCGCCAGCATGTGTCTCAAAAAGGCGCTTCAGGAAGCCACACCGGTACTCCTGGAACCCATCATGAAATTGGGAATCACGCTCCCCGAAGAATTTATGGGTGATGTCATGGGGGATCTCAACAGCCGCCGGGGCAAAGTGCAGGGAATGGACACCCAGGGCAGATACCAGGTCATCATGGCACAGGCCCCCATGGCTGAAGTATTGACCTACGCACTGGATCTCAACGCCATGACGGGGGGACGCGGCACCTTCAAAATGGAACACTCCCATTACGAAGAAGTGCCCGCCCAGCTGGTAGAAAAGGTCATTGCCGCGGCCAAAAAGGCAGAATAGGACACAGGGGATGGAAGTTGATCTCAGGGTCGGAGTACTCACCCTCAGCGATAAGGCCTCCAGGGGTCAAAGGGAGGATGGGAGCGGAACCCTGGCAGTCACCATTTTGAAGGCGGACGGTTTTTCCGTAGCCAAGCAGAAGATTGTCCCCGATGACGCCCTCCAGATCATCGATACCCTGCGCAACTGGGTCGATCGGGATAGACTCCCCCTCATTATCACTTCCGGAGGAACCGGCCTGAGCCCCAGCGATGTGACCCCCCAGGCCATGAAGGAAATTATCGACTATGAAGTCCCGGGGATCGCCGAGGCCATGCGTGCGGAAAGCCTTCAGAAAACACCCCATGCCATGCTCTCCCGGGCCATGGCGGGTGTCCGCAAATGCAGTCTCATCATCAATCTTCCCGGAAGCCCCGGCGGCGTGAAGGACAATCTCACCCTTGTCCTTCCCGCCCTGAAGCATGCCCTGGCAAAACTTCAGGGGGACGCATCCGACTGCGCCATTCGATGATACCCTACTGCACCCACAAGTAAAGAAACCTGGCCCAGAGGGGATTTGCTTTGTTGGAAGTTCATTGATTGATTGAAATCCCAAATATCAAATTACAAATATCAAACAATTTCCAATGACCGAAATTCGAAAATCCAAACGATGTCTCGCCCTGGAAGGTTTTGGTCATTGAATATTGATGAACTCGCAAAAAGTCCGAATTCGTCATGCCGGACTTGATCCGGCATCCAGAACATGCTGAAATTACTGGATTCCGGCCTTCGCCGGAATGACGCTTTAAAGGGATTTCAGACTTTTTACGACGCCGTCAATATTAAAATTTGAGATTTATTTGAAACCGGGGACCCACCCAAATGTGGGGAGTCCTGGCGAAGCCCGGACAAATTTGGTGCTTGGCATTTGTGATTTTAGACACAAAATACCAAGGCGGAGCCATCTATCTCTGACTTGGCACAGGGGATCAGGTTCTCAAAATAAGCCGGATCAGGAGACCAGTTCCCTGTCCAACCAGTTCAAATAACCCCGGCTCCCTGCCTCGATGGGGACAGCCAGAATCTCGGGCTCCTCGTATGGGTGGATACTTCGGATGGTCGCTTCCAGTTTTTATCCCCTTCCACCAGTAGGTACTTGCTATGGGACCCAGAACCTGCGCACAGGCGGCCAGTCTCTTTTCCACCACATTCCTTGCAATATCCCTGGCTTCCTCCCTCTTCTCGGTGGTGGTATAAATTTGGATATAGTCTGCCATGGATTGTATCCTCCTTTAATTCCCCAACCTAATCCACAATCTTTCTCTTCTTCCTTATACCCTGTTCCAGGCCAAAACCCAAGCCAACAGTGAGCATATTTCCGGTTGCCAGGGGCGATGATTCTGTTGTAAGAAGACGAAAAGGGGGGCCCCCTTCATTCTCGACACAATGCACGCCCCTCTTTGTTCCTTTGAGCGATTGCCGGAAGTCTGTTTGACAGGAGAGATGCCATGAAAATGAGAGAAGAGAAGGATACCATGGGGACCGTTATGGTCCCGGAAGATGCTTACTACGGTGCGCAGACACAGCGGGCAGTGGAGAATTTTGACATCAGCGGCTTGACACTTCCCCCGGTATTCATCAAGGCCCTGGGCCTGATCAAGAAACATGCGGCCCGTGTAAATTGGGAATTGGGCCTGCTGGAGGAAGATCCGGCAAAGGCCATTATGGCGGCCGCCGGTGAGGTGGTAGATGGGAAACTGGAAGATCAGTTCGTAGTTGATGTTTTCCAAACCGGATCCGGGACCTCTACCAATATGAACGCCAACGAAGTGATCACCGGTCGGGCTAACGAAATCCTTACCGGAAAGAAGGGAGCCAAGTCTCCGGTGCATCCCAACGATCACGTCAATTTGGGCCAGTCCAGCAATGACGTCATCCCGACAGCCATTCACGTTGCTGCCCTGATGGAGATAAGAGGAGGGCTGATACCGGCTATGGAGAGGCTTCAGACAGTCCTCGGAAAAAAATCTGCTGAGTTTTCGGATGTGAGAAAAATTGCGAGGACACATCTTCAGGATGCAGTACCCATGGCCCTCGGCGAGGAATTCAGCGGATACGCCAGGCAGCTGGCCCTGAGCATTCGTAGGGTACAGGGGACCGAGGAGTCCCTCTCCGAACTGGCCCTGGGCGGAACAGCCGTAGGGACCGGGCTCAACACGCACCCGGAATTTGCCGCCAGGGTGATTTCTCGCCTCTCACAGGATACCGGCTGCCCCTTTGAGGAGGCACAAAACCACTTCGAGGCCCAGGCCGCCCAGGATGCGGCCGTGGAGACAAGCGGCGCTCTCAAGAGCTACGCCGTGAGCCTGATCAAGATCGCCAATGACATTCGGTGGTTGTCTTCCGGTCCCAGATGCGGGCTTGGCGAAATCAATATCCCGTCACTCCAGCCCGGGTCTTCCATTATGCCCGGGAAGGTGAATCCTGTGATTCTCGAGGCGGTCATCCAGGTGGGGACCCAGGTCATCGGCAATGATGCCGCTATTACCATGTCCGGGCAGGCTGGAAATTTCGAACTCAATGTCATGCTTCCTGTCATCGCCCATAATCTCCTGCAGTCGATTGCCCTTCTCCGTTCGGTCACTGTCGTTTTGGAGGAGAAATGCGTCAGGGGTATTACGGCGAACAGCAACCGGTGTGCGGCGAATCTGGAGCAGAGCCTTGCCGTGTGCACTGCCCTGGTCCCGGCCATTGGCTATGATAATGCAGCA
>JAFDIX010000848.1 GCA_019307805.1 Deltaproteobacteria bacterium
AACAAACATTTTCATATAGCTCCCCTTGACCCCATCCTGAAGGACGGGGGTTCTGCCTTACGGCCGCACTTCGTGCGCGGGGAGCGAGCCGGTCAAACCCCGAATGCTTTTGAGAATAGCTTTACTCCAATGCATACCTGTCAAACACAAAGACAATTATCCCGTCAACCCGCCCTTTTCAGCGGCCAACAGCTTCTTCAACTTTCTGTTTTGATAGAAATGGTGAATACTAACCAAGACCCCTTCCGGCAAAAAGATGAGCATGAGACTCAAAAAAACCCCGTACGCAATAACGTGGTACTGTTTGGCAACATGAAGTGCCTCTGATATAAGACTGAGGACCGCGGCTCCGAAAAGAGACCCCCAAAGACTTCCCATCCCTCCTACGATAACCATGGTTACAACCTGTATGGAATAATAGAAGTCGTATGTACTTGGACTTATGAATGTGATGTAGTGGGCATAAAGGCTGCCGGAAACGGATGCAAACATGGCGCTCAAGACAAACACCTTAACCTTGTAGGAGGCTGTGTTTACTCCCAGAGAATTAGCTGCCACCTCACTTCCATGTATGGCGCGCAGTGCCCTGCCCACCCTGGAACGGAGAAGGTTTCTGGCCGCCAGCATACAGAAAAAGACAAAGGTCCAAATCAGGTAAAAACTTTTGAGATCATTGTCAAATGTCAAGCTGCCTATGGAGAGTGGGGGAATACCTATTAATCCATCATGCCCCCCCGTGAACTGCTCCAGTTCCCCCATAAGAATATTAATAATGATACCAAAGCCAAGAGTAGCCATCACCAGATAGTGCCCTCGAAGCTTCAGAGCAGGGTAGCCTATCAGGTAAGCGATGCCGCCCGTGGTCACCATCGCCACCACCATGGCCGGCCAATGGGGGAATCCGTAGTTCACCGTGAGTATACCTGAGAAATACGACCCGAGACCGTAAAAGGCAGCATGGCCCAAGGATATTTGCCCTGCAAAACCGATGAGCAGGTTCAAGCCTACCACCACAATGGTGTTGAGACCGATTATGTTCAGGACAATAAGGTGGTATTTGCTCTCCACAAAAACGGGGATGAGGGTGATGACAACTGCCAAGATGGCGAAACAGATGACGTCTTTATGTCTTAAACTTCTAGGCATACTCACTTCTTCATACTCTTTCCGATTCTCCATGCCCCATGATCCCTGTAGGCCTCAGGAAGAGAACAAGAAGAAGGACAAGAAAGGCTATAACGTCTTTATACTGTGAGGAGATCAATCCTGCCCCGAGTGATTCCAGAACGCCTAACATGATCCCACCTATAATGGCGCCTGAAAAACTACCGTATCCTCCCAAAATGGCAGCGGCAAACCCTTTCAAGCCGAGCATGATTCCAGTATCATACGAGGTCGTGGAAATAGGGGCAATGATCATTCCGGCAACGGCCCCCAGTGCTCCGCTTAGAGCAAACGAGAGCATGACCATGCGGTCTACAGAGACCCCCACAAGTGCAGCGGCCTTGCGATTAACCGCAGTTGCCCGCATGGCTTTCCCCGACATTGTGTTTTTGAAGAAATGGCGCAGGGCCAGCATCACCAGAACGGTGACGCCAAAGACCCATATGTGTTGTGGCAGCAAGGTGGCCCCTACCGGCAGATGGATTGGGTTTTCCCCAGAAAAAGCCGGAACACCTACGTTATCAGTCCCCCAGATCTGCTGTGCCGTTCCCCGAAGTGTTCCCGATAATCCGATGGTCAAGAATATGAGAATGATGATCTCTTTTGACCTGGCATACCGTATAGGCCCCCTCTCTATCAGGGCTCCTATTAGGGCAACTGCGGCCATGGACATGAAGAAGGAAATGAACATAGGGACCCTGAGAAGAACAACCAGGGTATACATGAACATGCCGCCCAGAGAGATGAACTCACACTGGACAAAATTGACTACCCCGGTGGCATTATGGATGATATTGAAACCCATGGCCACGATGGCGTAAATAGCACCAATAGAAAGCCCCGTGATGATGAACTGGGCTATTTGCTCGGAAAGACCCATGGTTCAGCCTTCAGGTTCTTGCTGCATACATAGCGACCAAAACTGCTCCCATACCCGCCTCAAGCCGGGCAGGATATGGGTGCAGGTCAGCCTTTAGAATGGAAGGCAACGTGAGACGAGTTGCCTATACCTTCTAATCAAGTAACTTCCATCCCCCTTTGGTGGCCTTGATCATG
>JAFDIX010000849.1 GCA_019307805.1 Deltaproteobacteria bacterium
TCCAGGGCCTTTTTCGGGTCTTCAAAAACCTCCACGTTACACCCGATCTTCGCTAAAGCCGGTTTCAGCCGCTTCCCCACAATAGGCTCATCATCCAAAAGCAGCACTTCCAATCCCTCTGCCATTTTTTTCCTCCTTGTATGATAGGTTCTAAGGGCCTGCCAAAGAATTACAAAACAGAGCAACCGTTTCTCTTGGGATTGCCCGTGCCGGCATCAGGCGCTTTCAGCCGCCTCCCGAAAGATATCTCTGACTGCATGGACTTCCACATAAGACACTCCCGGAATTTGGCCTGCCAGGGCCCGAATACTTTCCGTCTTTTTTCGCTTCTCCCTTCTGAGCGCTTTGGTGCGCACCACCACCGTAGCGCCGTCAGCCGTTACATCCACATCATTATATTTTTCCATCAGCGCCAACCTCACGCGAATGGAAAGTTCTTTGTCCCTCATACATTTTAAGGAATAAGTCATCGACTGGAATTTTCGATACGAAACCGTTTCCACAATAGCATTCACCGCTTCATCGGGATCGATCTGGCTCAAGCTGATGACCATGTCGTACTGGGAAGGATTTGTTTCGTCCCGCCCAAAAACATCAAGAGACCAGCGCTTGCCGGCAGCTTCCTGTTTTTTAAGAATTTTCCTGGCCTTTTCGATTCTCACTCTTCTTTCAGAGGCGATCCGGGAGGCCCATTCGTCAACATTGGTGAGAATCCGGATCTTGAGTACATGGGAAACGCCCAGGACATAGAGATGGGCCGCCAAACCGTGACAGACCACCTTGTCGTCCAAAAGACGCACCATTACCGCCGCCTGGATGGAGGCCAAAGCACGGGTTCTCACCTTGGAGGAAAAGCCCACCGTGGAGGAGGACGGTTCCAGGGATTTACGGATCTTAGGCTCCGGGATCTGGGATGCTGAGGCCACCTCACCTAATATTTCCCGGTCCAGGAGAGCATAACCCGTGGCCTCTGCCACCTGTTGTGCTACAGCCCGGCCGGTGTCATAATGATCTGAAGAAATCAGGATAATGGACATGATTGAATCCTCATGGTGAAAAGATGTTATTCCGGTTTCATGAAAACTGGATAATCACACGAAGTCCGAGGGCAGTTTATGGGCGGCGTGAACCTCTAATTCGTTGACTCCCGTCATCTTCCCTGCGATTTCCTTAGCCTTTTTTCTGACTCTTTGAACATGATGCTCGTTTCCTTTGGCATACACCAGGATATTGCCATATTCGCTTTTAACGCCGACATTGTCAAAGGAATGCGCCAGGCCGGCTTTCAACTGGCAGGCCATCCCGTAATCCTCCATCTTTTGTTGGACCTGTTTGGCGGTCTTGAAGGGGGCCCTGAGGGCGGCATCAGAGATGATTTCCACCGCATCTTCTATGGTCAGCTTGTGGACATGAACCACCAGGTCGTACAGCGAACTATCCCACGGATCCGCCCCGTAGAGAGCGTGCGTCCATTGGCGGCGTTCCTCATCGTCCTTCAACAAAATGGATCGCGCATCTTCTTCGGAAATCCTCTTCCGTTTCATCTCAGCCCGTACGCGATCAGCCAGATCCGCAATCACCCGCACTTTCAATACGTGCGGAATACCTTTGAGAAGAAGGTGTCCGGCTAACCCATGGTAAACCACGTTGTCCTCTTTCACATACTGGACCAGTGCGCACCGAATGTAGGCGATAAACGCTTGTTGGCTGTGGGAAAACCGGTCCAGAATGGATGGCGCATCATGGATGGCGTGCACCAACTTCATTTCAGGGATATGAAAGTGTTCACTGGCATCGAGGAGGACCTCCCGGCTGATGCACTTGTATCCGAGACGGGATGCGACCTTCTCTGCCACCTCCTTTCCATTGCTGTAAGACCCGCGAGAAATGGTGATAATGGCCATGGATTTACTCTTTGCCCCCTGTTTTTAAACACCGTAAATGAGTTTGATCATACCTATCATAACCACGATAAAGACAATACTGATGACCAGGCCGGCCTTCATGAAATCGACACTGCGATACCGGCCGGGACCAATGTACAGTGCATTGACCTGGTGGGTAGGCAGCATGAACGAGTTGCTGGTGGCGAGCCCCACGACAAGCGCGGCCATTCTGGGATCCACGTGGGCTGCAATGGCCATATTAACCACCAGGGGGACCAGCAGAACCGTGGCGCCCACATTGGAGATGACCAGGGTAAAAATGGTGGAAAGCA
>JAFDIX010000164.1 GCA_019307805.1 Deltaproteobacteria bacterium
ATCCAGCGGGCCCGTCCCGGTGGGAAGGTCGCCCCGGAACGTGTGAAGATGGATGCCCTCACCACATCAGCCATCAAGGCGGCAGCCTCCAGGAAATCCACCCCGCCACCAAAGTCCAAGGATTCAAAAACCACCAGCCAGGAAAAAAAGACTGAACAGTAAGGAGGCCGCTGTGCTTTCCAAGTTTTTCATCGAACGCCCCATATTTGCCGGCGTTATCTCCATTGTCATAGTCATTGCAGGTGCTGTCTCCGTTGGTCTGCTTCCCATTACCCAGTATCCTGAAATTACCCCTCCCACCGTTGAGGTGACGGCCACCTACCCGGGCGCCAGCGCATCCGTGGTGGCGGAGACCATTGCCTCCCCCATTGAGCAGGAAGTCATTGGTGTTGAGAACATGATCTACATGTCCTCTGTGAGTGCCGGCGACGGGTCCTACACCCTGACCGTGACCTTCGAGGTGGGCACGGATCTGGACATGGCCCAGGTGCTGGTGCAGAACCGGGCCAAGCTCGCCGAGCCGAAACTCCCGGAAGAGGTCAGGCGCGAGGGTGTCAGTGTGAAGAAGAAGTCCCCCAATATTATCCTGATCGCGTCTCTTTCCTCACCCGATGGCCGTTTTGACGAGCTCTACATGAGCAACTACGCCACCCTGCACATTCGTGACACGCTGAGCCGTATACCGGGCGTCGGCGATATTATGATCATGCCCCAGAGCGATTACAGTATGCGCATCTGGCTTGATCCCAATAAGCTCAAGGAACGGCTGTTGACCACCTCTGAAGTCATCAACGCCATCCGGGAGCAGAATGTCCAGGTGGCCGCCGGTCAGATCGGACAGCCGCCGGTCCCCCCGGGCCAGAGTTTTCAGTACGCCGTGAACGTGCTCGGCCGGCTCACAGATGTCAATCAGTTCGAGGATATCATTATCAAGACCGGCGAGGGCGGGCGCATCACCCGTCTGAAGGATGTCGCGCGCATAGACCTGGGTGGGAAGAGTTACGACATCACCTCTCGTTTGAACGGCGCGCGCTCAGCCAGTATTGCCGTGTACCAGCTGCCGGGCTCCAACGCCCTCGGAGTGTCGTCCCGGGTGCGTTCCGCCCTCAAGGACATGAGCGCCTTCTTTCCCGAAGGGCTCAAATACGAAATTCCCTATGATACCACCGTGTTCGTTGAGGCCTCTATCAAGCAGGTGTATATCACCCTGATCGAGGCTGTGATTCTGGTTTTCATCGTACTCTTCCTTTTTCTGCAGGACTGGAGGGCCACTCTGATACCTGCGGCAACCATCCCCGTTTCCCTCATCGGTACCCTGGCGGTCATGCTGGCCATGGGTTTTTCTCTCAACATGCTGACACTCTTCGGCCTGGTACTGGCCATTGGTATAGTGGTAGATGATTCCATCGTAGTCGTTGAAGCCACCGTAACCCACATGGCCAACGGCCTCCAGCCCAAGGAGGCAGCCATCAAGGCTATGAGCGAAGTTTCCGGACCCGTGATCGCGACCACCCTGGTATTGATGGCCGTGTTTATTCCGGCGGCCTTTCTGCCCGGCATCACCGGGCAACTCTACCGCCAGTTCGCTCTGACCATTGCAGTGGCCACCGTATTCAGTTCCATTAACGCCCTGACTCTGAGCCCCGCCCTGTCGGCCCTGGTCCTGCGGCTGCCCCCTGAGAAGAAGAATTTTTTCTTCCGTGGTTTTGACGCGGTGTTTCGGACAACCGAAAAGGGGTACGCAGCCGTGGTCAAGGCCATGGTCAGGCGCACTGCCATCATGTTTCTTTTGTTCCTGGGTCTGGGAGGTCTCACCGGCTGGCAGTTTACCAGACTGCCCACGGGCTTTATGCCCACCGAGGACCAGGGTTACGTCATCGTGCATGTCCAACTCCCGGATGCCGCATCCCAGGAGCGCACCAATGAGGTGCTTGACAGAATCGATGGGATACTCAAGAAGACTGGTGGCGTGCAGGACTGGGTTGTCTTTGGCGGGTATTCATTGATAGACGGCACCGCTGTTTCCAATGCAGCGGTCCTTTTCGTCACCCTGACCCCCTGGGACCAACGGAAGGATCCCAGCCTCCGCCAGGAGGTGATCATGGCCAACATGCAGGGGCAGTTCAACCAAATCCAGGAGTCTATTGTGTATGCCTTCCTGCCCCCGGCTATCTCCGGCCTGGGAGTGGCCGGCGGCTTTCAAATGCAGCTCGAGGACCGCGGCGGTGTGGGGCTGCAGGAACTGAAGGCAATGGTCAACGAGATCGTTCGGGATGGCAACGCACAGGCGGGGCTCACCGGGCTCAATACCACCTTCCGGGTGGACGTGCCCCAGCTTTTTGCCCAGGTTGACCGTACCAAGGCCAAGACCCTGGGGATTTCCCTGAACGAGGTATTCGGCACCTTGCAGGCCTACCTCGGTTCCGCCTATGTCAATGACTTCAACAGGTTCGGCAGAACCTGGCAGGTCAAGGTTCAGGCCGACCAGCGTTTCCGGATGGAAGCCAACGACATCCGCAACCTGGAGGTACGCAATGCCCGGGGCGAGATGGTTCCCATCGGGACTCTGGTTGCCGTAGACGAAACCCTCGGCCCCCAGGCCATTTTGCGCTACAACCTCTATCCCACGGCCTCCATTACAGGGGGGACAGCGCCTGGTTTCAGTTCGGGACAGGGCCTGAACCTGATGGAGGAGCTTGCCTCCGCCAAACTGCCCCCTTCCATGAGCTTTGAATGGACCGGCATGTCCTATCAGGAGAAACAGGTGGGCTCCGAGGCGGTCTTGATCTTTGCTTTGGCCATTGTACTGGTCTTTCTGGTCCTGGCAGCCCAGTACGAGAGCTGGACCAGCCCGGCGGCCGTGATTATGGTGGTGCCCCTGGCCGTACTCGGTACCGTGGTAGCGCTCATGCTCAGGGGGGCGGACAACAACGTCTATACGCAAATAGGCATTACGCTGCTCATCGGACTGGCCAGCAAAAACGCCATTCTCATCGTAGAGTTCGCCATGGCGGAAAGGGAAAAGGGGAAAAACATTCTGGAGGCGGCAGCCGGTGCCGCCAGGTTGCGTTTTCGGCCCATACTCATGACCTCCATCGCCTCGGTCGCCGGTTTTATGCCTCTGGTGGTTGCAGCAGGCGCGGGTGCGGCAAGCCAGCAGGCCATCGGCACCGCCGTTGTGGGGGGCATGATTGCCGCCACGGTCATGTCTTTGATCTTTACCCCCGTGTTTTATGTGATCATGCAACGCCTGAATGAACGAAAGCGGAAGGGGAAACTGGAGGCTGCAGAACCTGTCCCTCAAAAAGAATCTTCATGAAATCGTTTTACTCCGAAGATCAGGGACGTCTTCCCTGTGGGCGGGAGCCGCTTGATGATCTCTTCCTGGTGGTGTGGGTCGTTTTCCTCTTGCTGCGGGTCCTGTGGCGTTTTTCGCTGAATACGGGTTTGGGCATGGTGAGCCAGCTGTCCTCCGGTCTGGTGCAGTTCAGCTCGCGGCCCATGAACTCTTCAATGGCGGGAATATAGAAGGAGGCCTTCTCGTCCGCAAAGCTGACTGAAGTGCCCATAGCGCCGGCCCGGCCGGTGCGACCGATCCGGTGGACATAGTCCTCCGGATCAAGGGGCAATGTAAAATTGATGACATGATCCATGCCTTCAATATGGATGCCCCGTCCAGCCACATCGGTTGCCACCAGAACCCGGATCTTTCCCTTCTTGAATTCATCGAGCCGTCGAACCCTTTTTTTTTGGGGAATCTCTCCTGACATCATGGAACAATTGACCCCGTAACGGGTCAGCATCTCAGCCAGCCTTCGTACCTCATCGCGCCGGTTGCAGAAAACCAGAACACGTTCCAGTTTCTTTTTGTCGATAATATTATAGAGAAGGGCGAATTTCTCATCCCTGGTCACGATGTAGACCACCTGATCCACGGTATCGACCGCCACCTGTTCCGGTTCAATCTCAACGGTCACAGGGTCCCGGGTCCATTGGGAAGCGAGGCGGGTGATCTGTCCGGTCAGTGTTGCACTGAAAAGCATTGTCTGGCGCTTATCTTTGGTCGGTGTGCTGTGGATGATCTTCCGGACATCCGGGATAAAACCCATATCCAGCATCCGGTCCGCCTCATCAATGATGAGCACCTCGACTTTCTTCAGGCTGATATCCCGGCGCCGTTGAAAGTCGAGCAGTCTTCCAGGGGTTGCCACAATGATATCCACCGGACCCGCATTTAGCTGTCTTCTCTGTTTTTCATAATCCATTCCGCCGAACACCGCAATAACGCTCAGGGCGCAGTACCTGGCCAGCTGGCGGGCTTCTTCTGAGATCTGGAGCGCCAGCTCCCTGGTGGGCGCAATGATGAGGTTCCGTGGAGTACCGGGGTTTCGAGTTCCCTGGATGGGATTTTTCAACATGTTGGTGATTATCGTGATCAGGAAGGCGGCGGTCTTTCCGGTACCCGTCTGGGCGCGGCCGCTTGCATCCTTGCCGGAGAGAGCGCTGGGAAGGATCTCTGCCTGGATGGGGGTACAGTACTCAAAACCGAGATCAAAAATGGCGTGCATCAACGGGTTTGGGAGATCGAAATCGTGGAAGCGCGTCTTGCCTTCGGCTTCCGGGACCTTGAACTGGGAAACATCCCAGTTCTCCTCCACAGCAATCATTTCGGAAGCAGCCTGGACATCCTTGGCTGTTCTTCCTTTTCTTCCCTTTTTCCGGGAGGGACGCCCTGGATGAGAACGGCTCTTTCTGTCAGGACGCGAAGACCCGGTGCCGGATGAATTACCCTTGGTGGCGCTTTTTTTAAGAATGGCTTTTCCCTTTGTGTATGAATGTGCCTCGTGGTTCACCACAGGCACATTCATTTGTATATCTTTTTGCAGCCTTTTGAAAGATATTTTTCATCCGTGTAGTGCAAGGGGGTCCGGCCCCATGGTTTCCGTGTCCATGGGGTGATACCGAAAGTATTTGTTAAAGAGGGGAATACATGCCTTTTCTGTCGGAGGTGCCTCCGCCTTGGCCGTACCATAGTACTCGGCAAATTGAAGCACCCCATCCTCATCCGGAACGTAGATGATGGTAAAAGGAGTGGCACCCGAGGGGTTATCTCTGAACCTCCTTGGATCCCCTCCCCCCATATCAGCAAAAACCCGTTCATAAAACCTTGTTTGGGGAGAGTTCAGGTTAACGATGGCAAAGATGACTTCAGGATAGAGCCTTGCATAGTTTCTGAATGCCTCAATCTCCCGACGGCATCTTCGGCAACCCAGAGTGGCTGTAAACAGCACCAGCCCCTTTTTCTCCACCGGGGCATCGGGGAGCAATTCAAGTAAATTATCATCCCGCATAACGAAGAAATTTCCGTATTTTCTGCCGATCTTATAGCATTCCGTTTCCATACCGAAACGCCTGTAAAATGATCCCGAGAGGAAATGGGCCGTTTCAATAGCCTCTTCAATGCCCTTCACCCGCATAACGGCGAAAAGACGGTGTTCGGGGTCATAGGGCAACTTTTCACCTCTTCTTGCCGCACCCCTTATGGCCCTGGGGTCGAGCTTTATTGAGGTGCCTGCACTGTCCCTGAGGGCAACCTCAAAACCGAATCTGCCCAGGTCCTTATCAATCAATCTGGCCAGTTGAAGCAGGCTGTGGGAATCACCGCAGTACACTTGAATGCCCATGGGCCCAATAGGTGATCGGCTGCCAAAATGGATCTCAAAGTCGCCACTGGCCAGAGGGTATATGGTAATGGGATTGACATTCTCTTCCGCACTGCCAATACACCGCATTTCCACCCCTTTGAAAAAGGCCCCCTGATCATCCGGGACGCCTTCAGGATTACAGCGCTCCGCCCCTGCCATACCTGTAAAGAGGAGCGCACTGTTGAACTGGCTGTAGAGGGAAAGATCCGATCGCATCTGAATTTCAACGGCCTCAGCCTTCAAATGTTCATAATAATTTTCAACATCGCCATAGAGTCTCTCTGTGATCTGGTCCACCGGAGTGAGCATTTTCCATGCAGGATCATCATACTTCCCCCACTTATCCCAGAACAGGATCCCTTCCACCTCTTCATGGGTGCCGATCCAGGATGCAATGCACCCGATATTATCCAAATTCACACTTTCGTTGAAAGAGAATCTCTCTTCCATAGACATCTTCGCCAAGAGCACCCTGTTTTGGGGACTCAGTTTGTCCATGAGCTGACGCTCGCGGGAAGTTTCCATATTTTTATCTCCTGCCATGCTTGACTTCTTTAAGAACAAAACACAAATTCCAGCCCTGGGTGATTCGATATAATGCTGCAACATAAGGAAAATATAGGATCTAGTGACTATTGGTCAAATCGATTATAATGAAATATGTATTCAATATTTCGATTTCACAATGACTTGAAATAGCTTCCCTTGTATGCCATCCTGAGCGGCCCTAGGTAAAAGTAAATGAATACGCCTAAAAAGAAACACCGCATTTTCTACGGTTACGTTGTCGCTGCAGCCTGTTTTATTACCTGGTTTATCGGCTGGGGTACCTACGCCTTCAGCTTTGGTGTT
>JAFDIX010000850.1 GCA_019307805.1 Deltaproteobacteria bacterium
CTCCCCCAATGGGCATAAACGTTCTTGCCCTGCAGACGGTGACGCAGGACATCAGCCTTTCGGATATGTTCAAGGGGGTGATTCCGTTTCTCCTGGCCATGATATTTTGTGTGGCCCTTTTAATTATCTTTCCCGGCATTGCGCTCTTTTTGCCCGGTCTGTACGGGAATTGAGGGGAAGATTCATTTTTTTTGATCTTAGGGGGAGGAAAAATAGGATGATTCAGATAGAAAGAGAACCCATTGAGGTTGACTTCCTGATAGCCGGGGGAGGTATTGCAGGGTTGATGGCAGGCATAAGCGCTGCAGAAGAAGGGGCCAGTGTCATCATCGCTGAAAAGGCCAACACGAAAAGGAGCGGATCAGGGGCTACGGGCAATGACCACTTTTGCTGTTATATTCCCGAAGTGCATGGTGATGATATAGAACCCATTCTGTGGGAGGACCTGCATAGTCTGCACGGCGATTTCCAGGACGAAACCTTGGCCAGGCTATTTCTGGAACAGTCCTTTGACAGGGTCAAAGATTGGGATGGCTGGGGGATATCCATGAGACCTAAAGGGCACTGGGATTTTTCAGGACATGCCTTTCCGGGACGTCCCCGCATCTTCCTGAAATATGCGGGACACAACCAGAAGGAGGTCCTGACGAAAAAGGCAAAAAAAAGAGGCGCACGTATTTTGAATCACCATATTGTCACGGATGTGATCGTTGAGGACGGGGAGGTCATCGGTGCCATGGCCGTTGACACCAGCCATGAAAAACCGGTCATCAAGGTATTTCGATCCAAATGCGTTCTCCTCTCCACCGGCTCTGCCACACGGCTCTACCCATCAACCACCCCGGGGTGGATGTTTAACATCGCCTTCTGCCCGAGCTGCAACGGCGGCGGCAGGGCCATGGCCTACCGGGCCGGCGCAAGGCTTGTCAACATGGAGATACCGAACAGACATGCAGGCCCCAAATACCTGGCCCGTTGCGGCAAGGCCACCTGGATAGGCGTTTACCGTGATCCACACGGCAGAGCGGTGGGACCCTTTGTCGATAAACCGACCAAGGAGTTGGGGGATATCACAGCCGATGTGTGGAATACGGTTTTTACTGATAAGTTCAAATCGGGCGAGGGCCCTGTGTACATCGATTGTACCACCACGGCGGAGAAGGATATCGAATATATGCTCTGGGGGCTGGTGGAAGAGGGCAATACGGCCATGCTGGATTACATGGCCGAGGAGGGCATAGACGTCCGAAAACACCAGGTTGAATTCCGGCAGTATGAGCCTTTCCTCATTGGCAGCCGGGGTATAGATATCGACACAAAGGGTGAGACCAGTGTCAAGGGACTGTTTGCCGCCGGAGATGAGGTGGGCAACTTCAGGGCCGACATCTCGGGGGCCGCGATATTCGGATGGATTTCCGGGAAAGGCGCCGCTGAAAGGTCCAAAAAGAAAAGCGCTTTTCAAGAGGCCGAAAAAAATGGGCTTGTGGAAAAGCGGGCCACATTTTATTCCGAAATCCTTGAAAGGAAAGCGGGTCCCTCCTGGAAGGAGGCAAACCTGGCCCTTCAGCAGATCATGGCTGATTATGCAGGGGTAGAGGTAAGGTCGGAGACACTGCTCAAGGCGGGACTCAAGTATCTGAAGGATTTGCAAGACAAGGTCACCAATTCACTGATGGCGGAGAACTCGCACACAATGATGAGGTGTCTGGAGACCATGGACCTGATGGATTGTGGAGAGCTCATATTTCGAACAGCCCTTGAAAGAAAAGAGACCAGGGGGATGCACCGGAGATCGGACTTTCCCTTTACCAACCCCCTTCTGCAGGCCAAATTTCTCACTATCCGGCAGGAGAAGGGGCAGGTCAAAACGGCATGGCGCGATAAGAATTAGGAAACAAAAAAAACCTTTATGAAGGAGGATATAATGCCCCCGATTATCATCAAAGAAAAATGTAATGCCTGTGGAATTTGCGCAGATATCTGCCCAACCGATGTATTTAGAGTCGCAAAGAAAAAAGAGATACCGGAGATAAAATATCCGGAGGAGTGCTGGCATTGCAATTCATGTGTTCTGGACTGTAAGCAGGAAGCCATCAAACTGCGTATTCCATTGCCCGCCATGATGCTCCATGTGGATGCCGCTTCTCAACAGGACCGGGAGTGATTCCCAAGAGAATAACAATCGAAAAGAACGCTTGGCGTTCAGGATAATT
>JAFDIX010000851.1 GCA_019307805.1 Deltaproteobacteria bacterium
TGCTGGATGGTCTCAAGATCCGGTCCTGTCACCTTGATGCCTAAACTGGCCCGGATACCACTCTGAAGCATAACCATGCGCGCTGAGATGGGCTGTAGCCTCGCTGCGGACGTCGTGCCGGGTACATGGGCGACCTTGACCAGGGCGTCCCAGATATCATCGGGCTTGTTGATACCTTCCCATGCCTTCCGGCCCGGATTGAGTGCCGGATCCAGAGGCGGACGCCATAACCGGAACGGCTGGCCCTTGGGGTCAGGGATCAAGTGGAAGCGCTCATCCCGCAGAAAACGACCTTTGGTCCGGTAAGGCATCCTGTCCGGCGCTAATAAAAGGGTCCCCTTGGAATTGCGGAAAAGACCCGGTTCAGTGGGATCGAATCTAAAACGGAGAGGTTTCCCCTGCTCGTTCAGGAGATATTTCGGCTTATAGGTCACCAGGGTTTCGATCATGGAGACAGGGGCGGGATCCAGGGGGCTCTGGGCCCTTCCAAGTTTACCCACCACCGTTTTCACCTCGGGAAGGCCTTGAATGGCCACGTCCTGTTTCTGCAGAATATCCAGGACCTCACTGATAGATGCATGGGGCATGGTCGTGGGCATGAAGAGATACGATCCCTCATCTAAGGGGGGCATGAACTCATTTCCAAGACCCGGGAATCGTTGGGCCACATAGGCCAGGGGCGCTGATTGGCCGAGCCCTTTCGGCAGCCATCCAAAAAAGGCCTCATAGCCCTGCCAAATCATGCCCCCTAACAAGAGTGTGCCAAGGGGAAGCATGAGAAAAATCGCCTTATGGTCCAGACACCATTCCAGGATTCGGCTGTAGGAACGATAAAATAAGCGCAAGGCGCCCAAAATGCCGCCCATCAGCAGAAAGACAAAGACAAGGTTTCGAAACAGCCCCTTTTCCGGGCCCAACGGGAGCCAGTATCGGGCAAGAACAACGGCAACCCCAACGGCAGCGAGAACAATGACAATCTTGCGCGCCTTCCCCTTGGCATGTTCAGGAATTCGGGGTCTCAGGAGGTTATATCCCCCCACGAGCGCCACAAGCAGACCAACCCTCCAATCCACCAAGATGGCCAGAATGCCGCCCAAATAGATCAGTGCCTCATAAATGATCCACAAGTACCGCCTTCGCGCAAGTTTAGTGGAGAACAGGGCCTGGGCCAGAGGAGGAATAAATATCAATGCAACCACGAGAGATGAAAAAAGGGCGAAGGTCTTGGAAAAGGCCAGGGGCCTGAAGAGTTTACCCGCAGCCCCTTCCATGGTGAACACGGGCAGGAAGCTGACAATGGTGGTGGCTACCGCCGTCAAAACAGCACCACTGACCTCTTTGGTGGCCTTCAGAACCACCGACAGGCGATCCTCTCCGGGATCTGCGCTGTGAAGGTGTCTCAGGATGTTTTCCACAACTATGATCCCCATATCGACCATAGTTCCGATAGCGATGGCGATGCCGGAGAGGGCCACGATATTAGCATCAACCCCGAAGATCTTCATGCCGATAAAGCACATAAGGACGGAAAGGGGCAAAAGCCCCGCGATCAAAAGGGACCCGCCAAGGTGAAAGATAGCAACAAGGATGACGATGATGGTGATCAGGATTTCGTTTGAAAGGGCGATTCGGAGCGTATCCAGGGTCTCGTTGATGAGTTGGGTCCGGTCATAAAAGGGAATCACTGAAACCTGGCTTACCGTGCCGTCGGGAAGGGTCTTTCTGGCCATCCCCGGTGAGAGTTCCCTGATCTTGGCCTTGACGCGCTCAATGACGGCAAGGGGGTTATCCCCATAGCGGACCGCCACGACCCCACCCACGGTTTCAGCGCCTCCCTTGTCCAGTGCCCCCTGACGAGCTGCCGGTCCTAACGAGATTCTGGCCACCTGTCGGACAAAAATAGGCACGCCGTTACGCAGCTTAATCACGGCATTTTCAAGATCCTCCAGGCCCTTGATGAAACCGACCCCTCGAACCAGATATTCCACCCGGTTGATCTCTATGGTTTGGGCCCCAACATCCCGGTTGGCCCCTCTGACCGCGGCCACGATTTCGTTAAGGCTCACATCGTAGGCTCGCATCAGATCAGGATCCATATCCACCTGATATTCCTGTACAAACCCCCCGACCGAGGCCACCTCACTCACACCTTCCACAGACATGAGGGCATAGCGAACGTACCAGTCCTGAACCGTGCGCAGTTCGTGCAGGTC
>JAFDIX010000852.1 GCA_019307805.1 Deltaproteobacteria bacterium
CGCCAGGGCCATGGCCAACCAGATGATGGGGCCGGTGATGGTCATCCAGCGGTGCTTATGGATTCCCAAAAAGAGTCCGGAACCTGACCCTCCTGCTTCTCCGGGTTCCACCACTTCTATCACTTCCACCACTTCGATTTCACTGTCTTTGGCCACGCTGGGTTGCGTGCTTCCTAAGGCCATACCTATTGCAAAAAAAAGAACCAGAATACAAATGATGGCTCTCATGCGTCACCTCTTTCTCTTCTCAGCCCCTCCAATACCCCTGGTCACCTTCGGCGCCGCCAAAGGCGGGTAAACCTCCCCTTCGAGGGGGAGGGCAGGGTGGGGGTGTTGTGCTGATAAACGCATTAAAATTTTGTCCTGCCTGTCTTTGGTCGTTTGACCGCCAGAACCGTGGGTATTGCAATCGCATACAACACCATAAATATGACAAAGGCCCCGTGATACCCGTTTGTTGTATCATAGATATATCCGGCAAAGAGCGGGCACATGGATACGCCCAGATTCTGAATAAGTGCCACTGCACCGAAGATGGCCCCGTAGGAGGCCAGGCCAAAGTTGGTGCTGACAATCATGGAAATGACCGGCAGCCAGCTCCCGCCTGCCCACTGCCATGAAAAAGACGCCCAGAGCAAATGCATATTTTGATTTGATCAGGTCGCACACCCACCCGAAGAACAGCTTGCTGAACGCACTCACCAGGCCGATTCCGCCCAGTGCCGCGGCTGCCGTGGTGACGGGAAACCCGATATCCTGGAGGTGCGGCACCTGACTCTGAACCGTCCCCACGATGGCAAACTGGCTCAAAAATATGGCGCCGGTAATGAGCCAGAAAGCGGGGCTCAGAAGGGCATCCCGGAGATTCAAATCATTGGTGAAGGCCACTTGCCCGTCTTTTTCCGTTGTCCCCCTATTGGCTGCCTTTTGAATCGTTGTTGTGTCTATGCCCCTCTTTTTGATGACCAGCAATGCCAGGGGGATCGTGGTGCACGCCAGAATACTTATGCACAAATAACCCATCCGCCATCCGAGATCCGGGATGATGAATCCCCCCAACAGGGGAGCCAGGACGAGGCCGCCCACGCCAATACCCATGGACATGATTCCGATGGCCAGCCCCCTTTTCTCGCGAAACCAGTCGGAGACAACCGCTGTCCCGGGAATGGGGCCTGTCGCAGATCCGCCGATTCCAATAATGATGTTGCCTAGATAAAAATGGAGAGGCGATTTCAATGCGAAGAGCAGTGCAAATCCCATGGCCATGAAAGCACCGCCCAGTGCCATGACGCTCTTTGCCCCAAAGCGATCCACTGCTTTCCCGGCAAAGGGTGAAGTAACGGCCAGGGCCAGGTACAGGCAGGTAAAGGCGCCCATAATGGTTGAACGGCTCCATTCGAATTCCGCCTGGAGCGGCTTCACGAAAAGGCTGAAGGCAAAAAAGATGCAGCCTGAAAAGATCAGGCAGCTATAGAAAGCCACAAGGACAATCCACCAGCCATAGTTTATTTTTTCGGGAAATCCACGCGTCATGTTCCGTCATTCTCCAGTTCTAGGAAAAGTTTTCATGCAGGTGTGTTTCGCTTATTCAGAGAAGTCGGGTTCCTGGCCGGTTTCCCGATAGGATTTCATCCATGTTTGTACTTCTTCAAAGGCAGGTCCAAGGCCAAAGGGACCTCGTGCACCAGCCACACCCAGTTTTCCATCCTTTCTAATAAGAAACATGCGGGTGGGCAAACCCTTATAGGCCCTGTTCGCCTCATTGTCCATGTTGTCGATGAGGCAAGGGATGGTGAGTCTTTTCTCTGATATCAATGTCTCCGCAACCGTACACCGCTCAATGTAGGTCGTTGGCTGGTTGATTCCTTTCTCCTTTGCATAGCGGACGGGCCAGCTGCTGTCTGCAGCATGGGCCTCACGAATGTAGATGATAAAGAACTCCGCCAGATCTTTGTTCTCCTGGTAGAATTTTTCAAAAGAGTCAACCTGCCTCTTGAAAGGGGGTCAGGTATAACTCCCGAAGATCAATATGATGGGCTTCCTGCCAAGAAGCCTGGCTATATCGAACTCTTTTTCCCCATCCAGGGTTTTCAGTGTGAAAGTAGGGGCCACATCCCCCTTTTTCGGTGCGCCGTCATCCCGTTTGAATCGCTCTCGTTGGGAAGAAGCGCCCACCGGGATAAGGACAAGAACGAATAACAACAGAACTACCAATAATGATTTTTCTTTATTCACACCTACACCATTAAAAAAGGGGCCATACCTAATTTTCCACTGTTTTTAATTCTTGACAGTGATATCAATAGTGATACTATAATAGCATGACAAAAATTGAAGATATTCTGCTCCTGATGCAACGCAATCCCAAGAATGTCAGATACAGTGATTTGGCCAAGATATGTGCATATTACTTTGGAAAGGCCCGTAAAACAAGTAGCAGTCATCGCGTTTATAGAACACCATGGAAAGGTGATCCGAGGATAAATATCCAAAATCATAAGAGCAAAGCCAAAGCATATCAGGTAAGACAGGTGCTCATGGCTATTGAGAAGTTGGAGGAGATGAATGACTCTGAAAAATGATCGTTATACCTATAGGGTAACCTGGTCTGAAGAAGACAAGGAATA
>JAFDIX010000853.1 GCA_019307805.1 Deltaproteobacteria bacterium
GTTCGCGGGGTGGTGCCGGAATCGCTCCACCTGGTCTTCATTAAAATCGTCAGCCGGATGGTACTGGAATCGCTCACCTGCGGATGAAGCCAGGTGTTCTTCATTGATGTGGTTATTCATAATCAGCCCTCCCTTACCTTGATCCGACACCGTAATGTCTTTTCTACCAGCTTCTTCAAGCTGACCAACCCACCCGCCTTTCCCTCGATTGCGGCACGCAGCTTCTGATCATGCCCGGGCAGCCATTCGCCGCCCTTGGTGGTGCCACCACAGTTACAGCTACAGGGTTTTGGGTAGAGTCTTCTTGGCATGGCAGTTGATCCCGTTAATGAATTCAGGAGCAGTCTGCCACTTGGGGAAAGCCGGGGTAACCCCGGGATGCACTTTTGGCGGGAAGAGATAACAGATTGGCGTTTAGGGAATCACAATGGTCCACCACCCGGTTCACAACGAGCACTCAAATCAACACCCTGCCTTTATCGGGGACTCTAAACCTGCACACCCATTTTTTCACTGGCCGATTCAAGCAAAGCCTCTTCAAAGTCTTTATTCGAAGAAAACACCTCGCCAAAAGTACTGTTCCAGTACTTCTCTTCTTCCATACAAAGATTATTCACTCTATCGCCCCCAGGAAACGTGTCTTTATGCCAGAATTGTCACTACCCGTCAGGGCAAAATAAACAATGATTTCTATACCTGCAAAATCCTGCCATTCTGTTTCAGCCACTCCCTGCATTCCCTGTAATCAGGAAGAACTGATTCAACACACTTCCAGAACCTGGGCGAATGGTTGTGTTGTTTCAAATGGCAGAGTTCATGCACAACCAGGTAATCGACTACCCGGTTCGGCGCAATAATGATCTTCCAGTTGAATTGAACCACCCCCCGATTATCACAACTACCCCAGCGGCTCTTGAATGCCTTGATGCCTACTGCCGTTGGGCAGACACCTATTACTCTGGCGTATCGCCCTGCCTTCTCCCGCAGTTTCTTTTCCGCATGAGTTCTGTACCACCTGGTCAATGTATTCCTGACCTTGCCAGGATTGTTACACCCCCCTGGTACTCGCACCAAAAAACTACCCTGCTTGAGTTTCACCGATACCGGCTTTCCGGACTCTACTTTTAACCGGTAATTCCTGCCCAGATAGCTAAAACTCTCACCACTGATATATTCCCTGGGTTTTACCGGCTTGGCTTCACTTTGTAGCAGGAGTTTCTCTTTTATCCAGCGGGCTTTCTTTGCAAGCAGTGATTCAATACGTGAACCTGACAGTGTTCTTGGCACAACAATTGATACCTTGCCTTCCTGAATCCTGACAGAGACTGATTTCCGTCTGCCGGTACGGATAACTTCTGCAAGGAATCCATCACCTTTGATAAATTCAGCTTGTACTGTCATTTTTTCCGAACTTTACCTCGCCCACGGCCCCACCCATCTCCCGCTAAGTCGCCTGATTCTTATGGATGAGCACATAGAAACGCCCCGGTAGTGGACGGTTTCGCCGGTGGTGTTGCACCACCCTACTGCTCTCGTGAATACCGTACTTGCCGGGACGTCCGAGGGGTGAATGAGCGTTGCCCTTATGGCTCTGGTAAACCTCTCTGGCTTACCCTCTCTTCTTTTCACCCTCCTGCCACAAATATAGCAGCAGATCTTCAGGTCGTTGCTTTAAAGGTCTTTCAGTCGGAGATGGGCCACCATAGACATAGACCCTTGTCAGTGAGAACTGACTGCAATTATCCCGTATATCCAGGTCTACAGGGTGTCAAAGCGTATTTGTTTCTATTGCTCTGACACCCTTTAATATAAGACTTACTGAACGATCCTGGAGATCTCCTGGGAATATGCACTTTCTCGACCGCCTGAGTCAGTAGTCGTCATGACAACATAACTGGTGCCCAGAGGAACACCAGTCACTGTCACAGACGTGGCAGTCCCGTCACTCACCTCGACAACGTCGGGATAAATACCCGGTGACGTACCATAGTAGAGTCGATAACCGTTGATGTCCGCAAGAGACAGCGGCGTACCATCACTGCGCGCGGCGGGTGCCGTCCAGCCCAGACTGAAACTACCCGTCAGAACAGCCTTGCTAACCTGGATACTGAAAGCCGGCAGGCTCACGGTATCGGCGCCATCGGTCACAGAAATCACAATGTTGCTGTAGCGCCCCACATGACTATCGGCAGGGGTACCACTCAGGCGGCCG
>JAFDIX010000854.1 GCA_019307805.1 Deltaproteobacteria bacterium
GGCCTCGATGCTATTGGCCCGCTGGCGCGAATCTTCGGAGGACAGACCACGCCAGATGATCCGCATCTTTCCTTCGGGATCGCGCACGGCAAGCGTGCGTACCACATTCTCCACATGGGCGTCCTTTTCCTGGATCAGGTGTTCTATGAGCAGATCCCCTTCTGCTGTTCCGGCAGACCGCTTGAGGGATTCGGATTCTGCAAGATTCCTGTAGCCCATCTCAATCTGTGTTTGAAAGAATTGAAAGACCTTCACATCCTTGACCTGAAGGGTTTCAAAAACCTGGAATATCCCGTCACGGACCCTGCGGCTGGGGAGCGACAAGGACCCAACCAGAAATTGGCCCACCGGATAGGTTGTAGAGGAAAGCTTTTCAATGGCCATGCCACGGACTCGATCGTTGGAATCGCCCATGAGTAAAACCACCGCTTGAGCAACCTCGTTACTTTCCAACCTCAGCACACGGAGGGAGGCCCTACGGACCGATTCCGACGCATGGGAGAGGTACGGAATAGCGATCTCGTTTATCTCCGGAACATCGAGACGGTGAAGCGCCCCTAAAATGAGTGGAAGAATGGAAACATCCTCCTCCTTCACCAGCATCTCTTTCAATTTCCCGGCATACTCTACTCTTTCCAATTCTCCTGCAGCCAGGACGCCCGCCCGCCTCTCCGCCAAACGATCTGAATCAAGCCACATCTCAATGGTTTCCCCATACTCCCGGGGCGCCTGCCTGTAAAGGCCAATAATCATATAGGCCTTCACCTCCGGATACCGTGCATTTTGAAAGATTTCTTTCTGAACTTCGAGGGCCATCCCTGCATAGACGCGCTTTACAGTGCCTGCAAAGGCGATCATCAATTCCGGTTTGCTCGGGTCAATCAGATCCCGAAAGACCTCAATGGCCTCTTCCCCTGTGTTGGGTGACAGCAGAGGAAGCAAATTCATTCTCGTTTTGTCATCTTCTTCCTTGAGCTTGGAAAGGATATGCCTGTCCAGTCCCTCTGTTTTCAAGGACCGCAGCATTCGACCGTACCAGACGCAATCATCACCATGGGACGTCAGAAATGACTGCATCAACCGGGATTTGATGCCTTTATCCTTAAAGACCTGGAGTGCCTCATTTTCCTCCATGCCCCTGAAGTCAAATGTGTCTGACGAAATAAGTTTGGTCAAAATCTTTGTGTAGTTTCTTTTGAAATAGATGGTGCTTGCAATCCAGGCAAGGACAACAACCGCTCCCACGAGAGAAAGGTACCTGGGGTGCATAATTCCCTGGGAAAGAAGGACCACACCCGACCCTGCCAGGACCCCGACACGAACGACCGTACCCCGCAAAAAAGGCCTTATCACAGCACGGGAGGATATTGGAAACAGGCCATAGAGCACGGCCCTTGCCGGGGCATTGATGGTCCCACGCAAGACAGCGGTAGACAGCCTGGCGTACATAGCCGAAAAGATATCAAAACGGAAAAGAAAGGCGAAAAATGCCAGCATATAATTAAAGGGGTGAAACATGAGGGCCACCGGAAGGCCGAACCGCGCATATAACTTGCCCACAAAAAGGCTGATTACCAGCGCAATGGTATTTTGCACCCCCCTGAAGTATCCGAAAAATCCGATCATCCCGTTTTCCGTGTGATAGGTCTGATCCACGGCAACGCTGAACTGATAGTTCATAATGGGAATAACGATATTGGGAAGCAGGGTCAGCAGAATGAGTACCTTTGCAAGCTGGGACTCCTTGATCAGGGGGATAACCTTTTTGAATTCATCCATCATTGATGAAGGGGCTCTCTTTTTTCCGGGCTTCTCAGTCATGACCAGCGCTGTCGGGTAGAGATCCCCCATCCTTTTCACGACTGCAGCCCCCGCAAAGGTCGTAAACAAATACATGACCATGAGGTTATTCATGGAAATCAGCTTGGCCAGGGGAGGTGTGCCGAAACTGCCGATGATGCCGCCACATACCCCCCCCGCAGTAATGAGCGGGAAGATGCGTTTGGATTGGCGCGTGTTAAAGAGGTCGTTGGCCAGGTTCCAGAAGAGAAAACCGAGCAGAACCTCATACTGGGTCTTGAGCACATACAGCACAGGGTAGAGGAAGCCTATTTCCAGGGGGATGACCAGTCGAAGTGCTGCCACAGAGGTTCCGCAAAACAGGAGCGTGTAGGACAACAACCGGCTTCCAGGCGTCTTGACCATGATGCCTTGACCATGATGCCCGTCAGGAGGCCCATGATGAAAAATGTGGACACGGAATTGACGGCCGTGATGTATGGCAGGTACTGGACCCCAAACCTCTTGAGAAAGGCGGTCTCTGCAAAATTATTAAACAGAATATTAGAGGTTCGAATCAAAAAGAGGATGAGCGCGGACCACAAAAACAGGGCGATCTCATCCTCATACAGGTCCAGCCATTTAGCCAGCAACCTTGGCATCTCCTATCCCCCACATCACAATCCGAATAATCCCGGAAGGTATTATGGAAACCTTATCACAACTTTTTTTCCAATAGTAGGGGAATAAAGGCTTTCCGGTTCTGGCCAACCATTACATTATTTGGTACTATCTACGATGTGATAGGTGCACATAACCTGTTCAGGGGGGAAAAGGATGAGAGTCGGAATCGTAGGATGCGGACTTGTGGGCAGTACGGCCGCATATGCACTGGCACTGGGAGGGACGGTGAGCGAAATCCTGCTCATTGACCTGAATCCCAAA
>JAFDIX010000855.1 GCA_019307805.1 Deltaproteobacteria bacterium
CCCAAAGGAAGAAACCATCGACTCAGTTCTATGGAGAGGTTTTTAAAAACAAATTCACCGCTCATGATGCGTGGAAAATCCCATCCCTCCTCATAATCAAATCGGGCCAAGCATTCCAGATTTCCTGATACGGGCTTCAGCAGGGGGAGACGTTGTCGTACCCTGTCCGGAAAAAGATCCGTATCCATGTGCCGCGCCAGCTCCTGGAGATCGAAGGACCCTACCAATGAAACGGCATAGGTGGGCGTCTTACCAAAGAGATTGTTCACATCCAGGCTGGCTGCGCGAACGACTGAACGTTCTGAACGTCCACCCAGTCCTGAAATGGCGAGTTTTCCCTTCTCCAGGACAATCACTGCGGAGATGTCCCGGATAGGGTCTGATATGCCTTTTTGAAAAATTTTCAGGTCATTGCATTCGATCCTCAGGGACAGGAGGGATTGATTTTTTGGTAAAGGGAGTTTCTGAATGTCATTGAACCTTCCCCTCAGGGAAAGATTTGCCAGGCGCACATTGCCTGTCTCCAGCATGGGAAAGAGCTTCTTTTCAACCCAGGTCGGCAGCACGGGGAGGGGTACAAAATTTTTGAAATTTTCAACCGAAACAAAGGGGCTATTCACCTTGAGATCCACCCATGGGTTGTTTTCATCCGCCAGGTCCACCCCCAGGGCAGCGGTGAGAAACATATCGGGTGTCCTTATCTGTATTGAAGGGGCATCAAGTCTTTTCCCTTGCAACACCGACTTGAAATCAATGCTCAAGGAGGCAGGGGAGTATGCCATTTTACGCTTCCCCTGCCGCAAAGAAAATCGAGGCCCTACCGAAAATATTCTGCCTCCAATAGACATGGCCCCATCCAGTCTCCCCTCCACCTTCAGAAGGGTTTCCACATAACCTTTCTCTCCGGTCAGATAGGAGGGCCATGGCAGCATATTCACGGGAATATCTTTTGTTTGTACCTCCACATCCAGGGACGGCAGATATTGGCCTACGCGATCCTGGGTGATGGTGCCTCTGATGCCAAAGGGGATTTTTTCGCCCTTGAATCCCATTCTTCCTTTACAGTTAATCACAAAGGTCAGCGGTTCAGATTTTATCCGGCTCACATTGAATTGAAGCCCACTGAACTGAATGGGCCGGTTCTGTACAATGAAGTGGCCGTTCTTTACGGAAACGGACTTGAGGCTTGGAATCCAGATGAGGGGGAAGGCCCTTGCCCACCGGACTGCACCGGATCCTTTCCCCATGCGTCCATAGCCCCAGGGGGCTTCAATGCGTGGATCGATCAGAGAGAGACTGACCGGTACAATGTGTCCCCTGACAAGGTCTCGCTTGCTGAGAATAATTCTCACCTTTGAGGCGACAATGCTCTCGGTTCCCTTGCGCGATCTCGCCTCTAAACCATGAACCAGCAAACCCACGCCGCCCCACAGATTCACCTCAATTTTGGTGGTCCGGATATCCAAACCACTGTCACTGGCCAGCGCCTTGATCAGTGAATCCTGGAATGACGGTTTCTGGATAAGAAAATTGGCAAAGAGAAACAGGGAGAGGCAAAGAAGAACGAGCAGAATGGGGAGGACCAGAAAAGGCCTTAGTTTTTTGGGTAACATTTTTCGTAATAGTCTCGGAGGATTTCGCCATGGTCAAATGCGAGATCCTCTGGTAGATTTTTTTGGTTAAAAATGCCTATCTCCACAGCGTCATCAGCCGCCCTGGGCTCTCCGCCGGCACTGGCCGTGAAGACCACCGTGATACTGTGATGTCTGGGATCCCTGTGGGGGTCTGAATAGGCGCCAAGCTGGGAGAGCAGTTCCACTTCGAGGGAAGTCTCTTCTCTGGCCTCTCGAATCGCCGCTTCTTCAAGACTTTCGCCATAATCGACAAAACCGCCGGGAAGGGCCCACCCATGGGGAGGGTTCTTTCGTCGAATAAGTACAATCCCGTCCTGAATAGCAATAATAACATCCACTGTGGGGAGAGGATTGCGGTACTTCGCCACCGGTTTCCCACAGTTTGGGCACAGGATAGATTCCTTCACTTGGGTTGATTCTCCCTCAGAAGCTGTTGTTTGACGTAAACCATCCTGTGCACAGCCGTGACATTTGTGGATAGGGCCAGAACAATGAGTGTGGCCTTCATCAGCAGGGTGCCGATCCCTGGAATCGCACCCAGCAGGGATCCTATAATGAGCAGGGTGATCCTTTCGGGAGTGATAATGACGGTCCAGTATGCGCAATCCCCGCCCTGTGTGCCCGATGCCGATCCATAAAAAGCCGGGCCTCCGGCAAAATAGTAGGCAATACCCAGCAGTGGAAACATATCGCTGTAACGATCCAGGGTACTGTCCATGAATGCGCCAAATTGGCTTTTTTTGTCGGTTTGCCTGGCGATCTGGCCGTCCAGGGCATCGCAACT
>JAFDIX010000856.1 GCA_019307805.1 Deltaproteobacteria bacterium
CCCGTAGTCCTTGGTAAAGTCCATCATGGCTTTGACGTTCTCGGGTTTGGCGTCATCCAGAACGGTTGAAGCATCCATGATAAAACCGCCGTTTTTCCCGACGATATCAATTAACTTCTTGCAGTATTGCTTTACATCATCAGGCGTTCCTGTGCAGAGGGTGGAGAGCGGCACGTTGCCCCTGATGCAGACGGTGTCCCCCAGCACTTCCTTGGCCCGAAAGATATCGGTGCGCTCAAACCAGTAAATGGCCTTTCCCTTCGGGATATCTCCGATTATCTCCAGACGTGAAGTGCAATCCCCTTCCCAGAGCACCATGGGATTCAGTCCCTCTTCTATCAATGCCAGAATCAGCCTTTTGAGTCCCGACCAAAAAAACTTCTCAAATTGCTCTGGAGACATGAATCCATCCAGGCCCTTGTGAATGGGAATGAACACCCTCTTGATCTCCCGCTTTTTCGCACTCAGACCCATTTGCAGCATCAGGGGGTACAATTTCTCAACTGCCTCAAGGACCTTGTCGGGTCTTCGAAAGAGGTCCAGCATGGCCCCCTTGGTTCCCCTGAAAAAATCCGCCAACGTGTCAAAGGGAGCCTGTGTGGTGGACCCCAGTTGCATGGGGAACCCCAGGGCCTTCATCCTTTTTTCGTATTCAATGCCTTTGGAGACCATCTTGGATGCCGACTTAGCCGCCTTGGAAAGAGATTCCAGGGCCTCTGCAACCCCTGGATTGTTAAAGGCTGCAAACTGCCCCAGACCCATGTAATAGGAAATAATGCCCCGCACAGGCGGGAGCTTTTCAAAGGGCCCCAGTGCCCCGAATACCTGGGGCCAGTACTTTCTGATCATAAAGTCCGTGGGATCAAAGAGAAAGGCATCGTACTCATCCTCTTTCATGTACTCCTTTTCTACAAACTGATATCCGCCCATGGCGTCTACACCGTGGCCGGGCCATTTCAGCTGCTTAAACTGCAATGCATCCAGAACAGACCCAAAGTGGAGGTAAAATAAGGGGTTTTCATGGGTATCCGGCTGGAACTCCAGGATGGTCTTCTCCCAGGCCTGTATCAGCTGATCCGTCTCATACATGGCCTGCTCAAAGGTGATGCCTGCGTACTTGGCCGGGAAAAAGCCAAAAAGGCTCATGACCGGAACCCGGTCCGGCTCTTTTAATTGAATGGCATCATTGACCCTTTTTTCCCTCTCCAGGTAAAGTTCTTCAGGTGCTTTTTCCAAATGTTTCCCTCCTTATCCGTGACAACCTCGTAAAAAGAAAAAAAAACCATTTTTGTCATTCCGGCGAAGCATGTCCTGGACTCGATCCGGGAGCCGGAATCCAGTGTTTTCATAAACTTATGGCTGACCTGGACCCCGGCTTTCGCCGGGGTGACGACTTTTACGAGTCCATCAATCCATGGTACCCGCGATATGCTTGACCATCTGACGATAAATGCCTTCGAATATGTCCGGAGATAAAAAATAGTCGGGATTCTCATCAAACATGGCATTCACCATCACTTTGGCGGCGGCTTCGATACTCCCGGTGTCCCGGTAGGCCTCCTCCATCTCCTCACGGTGCGCCTGGGCGACTTCTATGGAAGAATGGATAAAGTCCCGGGCCTCCGTCCCCGTGACGTAGCCGTAATGATCTGCGCAGTAGTAGTCCACTTCCAGGTCTCGCAGTTTCTCCAGACTTTCCTGAAACTTCGTATAGTTGGAGTTGCCTGACGTGGTAATGATGTCCTTATAAGGGATACCTCCCCCGTCCGATGGAAAGAGTGCCTTTATCCGAGGCTCATAGGCGGTGATGGCACAAGAGGAATGGCCCGGGGTTTCAAAAATGTGAACAGCCATATCACCAAGATCGATCACATCCCCCTCGCGAACCACGGAACCGCTCACGTCATCCCGCCAATCCAGGTCATAGGATTCGCAAGCCTCCAGCATGCCCATCCGTTTCGCGACATCACGGCTGAAGGCATTGATGGTCTCAATGGCCTTGGGCATCTGAAGGATCTCCCATCCCCGCTTTGATGCATAGACTTCCGGGTCCCTTATGGTGCGTTTCATGTAGGGGATGATTCCCACATGGTCAAAATGGGCATGCAGTATGAGTGCTTTTCTGATTTTTCCCCTGTCAATCCCAAACGTCTCGATCTGCTCAAGCACTGCAGGCAGAATGTAGCCCATGCCGCCGCTGATGAACATA
>JAFDIX010000857.1 GCA_019307805.1 Deltaproteobacteria bacterium
AGCACCATCCTTCATAGAGGAAGGGCCCTTTGCGGGGAAGGCGGAAATCAATCCCGTTTTGTGTAAGGGGTGCGGTCTTTGTGTCTCCTCCTGTCGATCAGGGGCCCTCAATCTAAAGGGATTTGAGGAAGGGCAAATTATGGCCATGATCAATGAGTGTTAGGGGGGTGTTCTCCTCGATTGGGCGTTTTATCGCATGAATTGGGAGAGAGTGGCATTTATTCTTTGATATAGAAATGATACTGGATGCCGGATACCGGATACTGGCAAAAGCCGGAGGCCAGTAACCAGTATCTGGCATCCAGTAACCAGTATCCAGTAACCAGCATCTAGAAACCAGTAACCAGGAGTGAAGCATGAATGACTGGCAACCGAAGATCACGGCCTTTCTCTGCAACTGGTGTAGCTACGGGGCAGCCGATTTGGCAGGGGTAAGCCGCCTGCAGTATCCGCCCAATATCCGGGTCATCCGGGTTCCCTGTTCTGCCCGGGTGAGTCCCAAATTTATCCTTGCCGCATTTCGGCACGGGGCGGACGTCCTTGCCGCATTTCGGCACGGGGCGGACGGCGTTTGGGTCTCCGGGTGACATCCCGGCGACTGCCATTACCTGGAAGGTAATTACTATGCTAGACGGAAGTTCGTGCTGTTTAAGAATTTGCTTGAACACATAGGGATTGAGCCCGGCAGGTTGCACTTTTCCTGGATTTCATCGGCCGAGGCGACCAAGTTTGTGGATGTGGTCAATGGGGTCATCCAGGCGGTCAAGGAGGCGGGACCCGCCAAATATCTCATCAAAGGAAAGGCCAAGGTGGCATAATGCTCGAGTACAGGGACAAGATCATAGACATTGCCAGGAGGATTCTCCAGGAAGAGAAGGTAGATGTCTTCATCGGCTATAAAAAAGGCTCCGTTCCCATGATGAATGAGCCGGTCCTGATCAATCATCCTGATAAAGCAGACCTTCTCCACTGGGACAGCCATTGCGGGTTGAACCTGTGCAACTATCTCACCAGAAGGACCGACAGGATAGGCATCGTGGCCAATGGGTGCAATTCAAGAAACATTGTCACCCATATCGTGGAAAACCAGATCAAAAGAGAGCAGCTCTATATAGTGGGTATTCCATGCACCGGGATGATCGATCACAGGGCAGTCATGGGGGCGGTGGGAAACAAAGAGATCCTTGAGGTGCATGAGGGAGAGGGCACCTTTAAGGTCGTTGGCAATGATTTTGAGGAAACATTTCAGACCAGCGACTACCTGAGGAATAACTGCGCCCTGTGCCTTCATCGAAATCCTGTGGAATATGACGAAATGGTGGCCGACCCGGTGGATGAACAGCAGGGGGTGGAACCCTTCGAGGAGGTCACGGAAATAGAAAGCAAGAGCAGTCAAGAGAGATGGGAATATTTTACTGAACTGGTAGATCCCTGCATTCGCTGCTACGCATGCCGGAACGCCTGCCCCCTGTGCTACTGCCCCACCTGTTTTGTGGACGAATCAAAGCCCCAGTGGGTAGGCAAGAGCATTGATCCCACCGATACCATGACCTTCCACTTCCTGCGGGCCTATCACTGTGCAGGAAGGTGTACCGATTGCGGGGCATGCGAGCGCGTCTGCCCTGTGGGGATCCCGGTCAGGCAGTTTACCAGTAAATTGAATAAGGACACCCTTGCGCTTTTTGAATGGGAAGCGGGTCTCAGCCTGGATATGAGACCCCCCCTGGATGTCTATCGGGTGGATGACTACAATGATTTTGTCCGCTAAAAACCAAGGCCCTGAATGTTCCGGAAGCGGCCGATTTGTGCAGTGAAGGGTAGAGCCAATGGGCGAGAAGATATTTGCAAAAGATGAATGGAAAGAAGTGCTTGCAGGCCTGAAGGATGCCTACAGGATGTTTGTCCCGGTCCGTGAAGGGGACTACCACATCTTCGGGCCCCTGGAGGAGGGAGTGGATCCGGATTTTGATTTCCAGAATACACGGCTGTCTCCCAAGTCCCTGATACAGCCCCAATCGGAGCGTATGTTCGAGTACAGCCTTGATGAAGGCAATGAAGAGGCCCACATCCTGAAAGAGTCCCGGAAGGACTATTCACCCCGGGCCGTAGTGGGCATAAGACCCTGCGATGCCCTTGCACTGCAACTTGTCAGGATCAATTTTGACAACCCCGAGTATCGCGATCCATGGTGGGTGGGGTATTTTGAGTCGACTACCTTTGTGGGCCTGGGTTGCAACGACCCCTGTGCCACCTGTTTTTGTACCTCTGTGGGGGGGGACCCCTTTGGTGAGGAAGGAATGGATGTCCTGCTCCACGATCTGGGGGATCGGTTCCTGGCAAAATCGCTTACAGAGAAGGGCGAAGCACTCATGGGGAAGATGGCGGGGGGCACGGCGGGGGAGGAGAATGCCCTGAAGGAGGCCGAAACCATCGCTGCATCCGCTCGGGAGAAAATCCGTTCAAAGGTCCCCACGGATCAGTTGAAGCAGAAGGCGGTGAATGACCTTTTCGATGCCCCCTTCTGGGAAGAGGTGGCATTTCCGTGCATCAACTGTGGGACCTGCACCTTTTTGTGTCCTACGTGCTGGTGTTTTGATATCCAGGACGAGATCCTGGGCAAGGAAGGGGACAGAATCAGAAACTGGGATGCATGTATGTTCCCGCTCTTTACCCTGCACGGCTCCGGCCACAATCCCAGGGACAAAAAGGCC
>JAFDIX010000858.1 GCA_019307805.1 Deltaproteobacteria bacterium
AATGACCGTGGAGGTTGTGATTACATCTGTGTTTGGCATAATCCGGGAACCGGTGATGATATATGTCGAGTAGATGAAGGCAGCCATCACCCCCAGGATAATCCCTAATGGTTTCCCCCCGCTTTCAAGCCCGATCACGCAGACAGTGCCGGTCAACGCCAGTATCAGAGCAATGATTTCAGGGCGTGTGATTTTCTGTTTTAAAAGCAGGATTGAAAACCCGGTGACCAGGGCCGGGTAGAGATAAAGCAGGATCGCCACGGTTCCGGCCGGAGCATAAAGCAATGCTGTAAAATAAGTAAAAGATTGGCCTGCGTATCCGATACCACCCATTAGAATCGATATGATCAGGACCCGTCCCTTGGGAAACCGGGCATTTCGAAACATATTGTAGATGAGCATAATTCCGCTGGCCAGTGTGAACCTAAGAAACAGGAGGGTGATCGGTTCGGTTCCGTATGCATAGGCGTAATTTGCAAATATCGGCATGGCACCGAAGGCGACAGCAGAAATCATTATAAAAATGATTCCAAAAAAACGCTGGTGCGTTGAGCGTCTCGAAGTTGGAGTTGGTTTCATTAAAGTGTATCAAGTCCTTCATTTACAGGGTCCGGTGAAAAAAGTCATGTGAAATAAATCTAAAGGAGTATGGTCTTAACCTTTGAAGGGGTGTTTCTGCACATATCGTTCGATAACAGAGGGCCGCTCCTTTTGCACTACACGCTAAGATTCCGATGTACTATGCCACAGTAATTCTCCTTTTTTAAAAAGTAAAGCCTCTCGTCCATTGCTGCCGCGTCAAACATATGGTTGTGCTTAAAATGTTAATCAATTATGAGAAATTGCAAAAAAGACCATTAATATTAGATAACCTACTGCAGCTATTGTTTTAGATCGATAACCGGATTTTCCAGGGTTTCAAAGCCTGAAATCCGGCATTGTACAATATCACCATGGCGGATATGAATGGCTCCCGGTGTTCCTGTTGATATGACATCCCCCGGTAAAAGTGTCATCACTCGGGAATGATAGGAGACGAGCACATCGGGCGTAAACGTCATGTGGTCCACCGTATTTTCAGCATGCACGGTTCCGTTAATGACCGTGGATACTTTCAGACCTGAAACATCGCCGACCTCATCCGGTGTTAAAAGCTGCGGACCGAATGAGAAAAAGGTGTCAAAACTTTTACTCATTGTTAAAAATCTTGGATTTTGCACCAGAATATCCTCTGCCGTCATGTCCAGGATCGTCGTAAATCCGGCGATTACATCAAGCCATTTGTCCCGGGGAACATCTTTGCAGCGTTTGCCGATAATGATGCCAAGTTCGGCTTCGGCCGTTGTTTTTCGGGATAGCTGTGGTATTTTTATCTCATCTCCGGGTCCGATAATGGTGGTATCGGGTTTCATGAAGCTGGCCGGGGCTGATGTGGGCGGCTTTTCGGAAAGATCTTTTGCATGGGCGCTGTAGTTCAGCCCGATCCCCCATATTTTGGAAGGGTGTCGGTAAAGCGGCGCATAATTGCATTCTTTGCCGTTTATAAAAAGATGCTGCATTTTATCTGATTCGCGCCTGTTCGCTTGTCCGTACCAGTCGTTTAACTTGAAGAGTTGATCTGTTTTAATCATCATATCCATGGAATCCGGCCATTGGGTTTGAAACGCTTTATTCAGATCTTTGATGCGCATATATCCTGATTTTTGACATATTACGAGATGCTCCTCCTCTTCAAACCTAATTGTGGCTAAACGCATAATGATTCTCCATTGATGAGCAGTTCCTGATTATCGGTCTATCCCGGCAAGCCAAAGTCGGAAATCGCAAGATAAACACAGTCGGATAAATTTTACAGTTTTTTTGGTCTCAATTATCACGTTTTGAACTTACACTATCTATAGCTGTTGAGAAAGTTTTTTCAAAATAGCTTAAGAACGGGTTATTCTTCCAATAAACAGATTGCCTCCTGTTTCCCTTTTTCTTCATCTACAAAATAGAAAAGAACAGCACCTACAATAAAGAGAATAAGAACAGATCCGATACTCCAGCGCGAAGCAAGTCTGCCGACAGCTTCAATCTGTGCTGCCGTTGGTGCGGGCGGCATCAGAATCCGTCTTGCAAAAAGACCGACAATTCCCATTAATACAGGGCCGAAAATTGCTGCAAATTTACCGAGCATGTTGTAAAAACCATAATATTCGGCAGGT
>JAFDIX010000859.1 GCA_019307805.1 Deltaproteobacteria bacterium
AGGAGAAAGTCAGCGATGTATTCAAAAATGGTATCCCTCAGATTCCCCGAGAAGATCGTGAATGAACCCGTGGTGGTCAACCTGGTCAAAAAATTTGACCTGACCTTCAACATCCTCAAGGCGACCATCTATCCCAGAAAGGAAGGATTCATGGTCCTGGAATTGAGTGGTCATCGGAAAAACTACCAGAGAGGCATTCGGTATTTGAAGAGTCTGGGAATCAAGGTGGATAGTATCGGCCAGGATATCAGGCGGGATGAGGAACAGTGTTTTCAGTGCGGGGCATGTACCGCGGTATGCCCGACAGGCGCCCTCCATATCGTGAGGCCAGGCATGGAGGTCCTCTTCGACAAGGACAAGTGCAGTGCCTGTGAACTGTGTGTCGCAGCGTGCCCGGCCCGGGCCATGCTGGTAAAATTTAACAGAAGTCTGCTGTATTGATTATGAAACCTTCCAGCGTTGTGGTGGCACTGAGCGGCGGGGTGGACAGTTCCCTTGCAGCCGCATTGCTCATGCGGGCGGGTTGGGAGGTGCAGGGCCTCCATTTCAATCTTCCTGCGCCCGAAATCAAAAATCGGAAAAAGCTGTCTCTCGTCCGAAAAGTGGTCGAACACCTTGACATTCCGCTTAGTGTCCTTGACCTGGAAGATACCTTTATTCAACAGGTCGTTGAGCCGTTTCGGAGGGCCTATCTCAAGGGAATGACTCCGAATCCATGTGTTCAGTGCAATCCGGGGATCAAGTTCCGGGAACTTCTCCATTTTGCAGAGGGTCAAGGGATTGAACGCCTCGCCACGGGTCACTACGCACGGCTCAGGGGGGAGGGGACGAGTGGGGTGTCACTCTGGAGAGGGAAGGATCCCCGGAAGGAACAGTCCTATTTTCTGCACCCCGGAAGGAACAGTCCTATTTTCTGCACCGTTTGGATCTCCGACATTTGTCCAGGGCCCTGTTCCCCCTTGGAGAAATGACCAAGCCTGAAGTACGCAGGCTGGCCGTTGAACTGGGCCTGCCGACCAAGGAGGAGCCAGAGAGCCAGGAGATCTGTTTTTTGGGAGACAGAGATTATCGCAGCTTTCTGGAGCAGGAGGAGGGGAGGAAAATTATCGAGAAAGGGAACATTGTTGATGGCGAGGGTCAAAAGGTGGGGGAGCATATGGGGACTTACCGGTACACCATCGGCCAGAGACACGGTCTGGGAATCGCCTCTCCGCGGCCCTATTATGTGATGGCACTGAACCCTGAAAAAAACCTCGTTGTCGTGGGCAGAAAGGAAGAACTCTTTTCATCCCACGTGGAAATGGCGTCCTTTCACTGGATAGGAGAGGGGCTTCCCCAGGTCCCAGTCCGGGTTATGGCCCAGATTCGCTACCGGCACGAGCCGGCGCCGGGAAGGCTTGAAGTCTCCGCTGGAGGAGACGCCTGCTTTGATTTTGAGGAAGCACAGTGGGGTGTCACACCCGGGCAGGCGCTGGTCTGCTATGAGGGCGGGCGTGTATTAGGGGGAGGTTGGATTGAAAAGGCTGAAGGCGCAAGGGGATTGAATGGTTTTTGAAAATGGGTAAGTCATTTAAGATCATAACCCTTGGCTGCAAGGTGAATCAGTATGAATCCGCCCATCTGGAGGAGAGACTGGGTTCAGCGGGGTGGACCCGTGCTGCCGAAAGGTCGGACATCACCATTGTAAATACCTGTATCGTTACCCGGAGGGCCGCCTCCCAGTCGAGACAGGCCATAAGGAAGGCCATTCGGGAAAACCCGGAAGGTTTTACTGCAGCGGTTGGCTGCTATGGTCAGGTTTTCCCCGGGGAACTGGAGAGGATTGAGGGTCTGGACCTCGTCGGTGGCAACGCGGGCAAGGGAGGTCTGCCGGAAAATTTGATGAAGGATGTGGCCGGCAACCGGCCCCGGGTGATCACCAGGCCCTTTTCCGAAACCGAGCCCTTCCCATTCCTTCCCATCAAAAAATTTCCGGGGAGAACCAGGGCGTTTGTAAAGATCCAGGATGGCTGCCAGGCCTTTTGCAGTTATTGCATCGTGCCCTTTGCAAGGGGCCCCTCCAGGAGCCTGGAACCCCATCGCGTGCTCACCATGCTCCGGGAACTGGCCGGAGAGGGATTCAAAGAGGCCGTGCTGACAGGGATTCACCTGGGAAAGTATGGAGCGGATCTAAGGCCCCCTGTTTCACTGACGGGTTTGTTGAAAATGATCGGGCGGGAAGGACTTCCCGTTCGGTTTCGATTAAGCTCCCTTGAACCCAATGAGATAGGTCCGGACCTTATTTCCATGATGGCATCTCAAGATTGGTTGTGCAGGCATTTTCACATCCCCCTGCAGAGCGGGGATGATGAGATCCTCAAAAGAATGAACAGGTACTACCGGGCCCGGGACTTTGCAGAACTGATTGAACAAATCCATGGGAGTATCCCCCATGTGGCCATAGGGGTGGATATCATGGCAGGGTTCCCCGGTGAAGGGCAAAGGGCCTTTGAAAATACCTTTGCACTCATCGAAGGGTTGCCCGTCTCCTATCTCCACGTCTTCCCCTATTCTCCCAGAAAAGGCACTGCCGCCGCATCCTTTCCGGACCGGATCGATGAGCGGATCATCAAAGAAAGGACGAGTGCCCTGAGGGCCCTGGGGGCACAAAAACGACAGGCCTTTTACAAGACCTGTCTCGGGGAAGACTTCCGGGTGCTTACGGAGGGATGGGAGTCGGAGGATAGGCAGAGGATCAAAGGATTGAGCGACAACTACCTTCCGGTTTCTTTCCCCTCATCGAAACACCTGCAGAACTGCATGGTTTCCGTGCACATGGAGAGGGTGGAAGAGGAGGGGCTTGTTGGAAAGGTTTTCCCCGCTTCTTAACTACTCAGGTTCAAAGTTCCATGGTTCACGGTTCAGCGCCGCCTCTGGCCGGCGCTGCGGCCAGTTTGATCGAAAAAGAAACTCTGAAAAAGCGAATATCGAATATCGAATAATGAATGTCGAATGTCGAAGGAATGAATTCT
>JAFDIX010000860.1 GCA_019307805.1 Deltaproteobacteria bacterium
GAAGATCCTCAAAACGCTGGTGGAGACAGGGCCGATACTGACCGTGCTGCTGCCGAAGGGGTCGGGTATCATGCGGGGGGTTGCCCCGAACAACAACTGGGCCAGATTCTCTAATAATATGAACAATCCAATGGAGACCATGATCATGTCGATGTCGGTCCAGCGTGTAAGTAGCGGGCGGAAAACCAGCCGTTCGGTAATGATGCCCAGAAGACCCACCACTGCTGCTGCGGCGAGCACCGAACCTACCCATCCCATCCAGCCTGGAATCCATGCCGTGATGAAAAGTGCGACATAGGCCCCCATCATACAATAATCGCCCTGGGCGAAATTGGCGATCTTCATCACCCCGAAAATCATGGTCAATCCAATGGCGACCAGGCTGTAGAGGCTGCCGATAATCAGGCCGTTTAGTATCTGTTGTAGAAACAAGTCCATATTCCATCCTTACTCTATCCAGAGGCCAACATCCCCGCTAAAGACGGGATCTTCGACCGGCATCGCGAAGCCACGTCTCAAGTCACATTTGAAGCGAAGCTTCGCGAACCCATCATGAGATGCATGAAACACCCTCTCCTATTTACATCTTCTTTGTGACCAGGGCTTGGGCTCCTGATATTTGGAAGCGGCTCGTTCGGGAGGAAAGATGATCTGGGTATCGGGTTTACAGTTTTCATCCAACTGGACCTGTACCACCGAGGGGATCACGGTGTAAACCTGTCCATCCTTGCCGAACTTGATTTTGCCCTGAGAAAGTTTCACATCGGTTTTGGCTAATTCGTCCCGGATTTTTAGACGAGCTTTGGCCAGCTTGCCGGTCGGGTTGCCGGCCTGTTTGACGGCCGCCAAAATCACTTTCAGGTTGTCATAACCTTGACTGGAGAAGATCCCGGGACTGCTTCCCGGATATTTTTTCAGGAAGGCATTGACAAAGGCTGCCGTGACCGGATCCTTCATAGCTTTGGTGGGTTCTAAGGAGGAACCCATGGCGTATTCGCTTAATGGGCCTGTCATTTTGAAATAGGCCTGGGTGAACTGTCCGCCCACGCCGATCCATTGAGTATAGTAGTCCAACTCCTTCGCCTGTTTCTGTATAAGGGCCGCTTCGGTGGTAGAGGCGATGTTAAATACCACATCCGGGTTGAGATTTTTCAGCTTGGAGATGGCCGAGGTAAAATCGGTTCCGCCGATTTCGAAGTACAAAGATGCCAAAACCTTTGCTCCGATCTTCTTGCATTGTGCCTCCCAGATCTTCTGTCCGTCACGCCAGTAATCGGAGTTCTCCATAAAAAATGCCACGGTTTTGGGCTTTTTCACTTCGGCTAACCAAAGATTGATGCCGTTCAGGAACATGGGGCTGTTGGGGCTGGTACGAAATACGAAGTCATAGCCCCGGTTTGTGATGGTAGGGCTGATGGCAATGGCCACAACAACAGGGCATTCCTCGAATTGGCAAAATTCGCTGGTGGCGATATTTACGCTGGAGCAGTATCCGCCGCCGACCACAAGGACCTTGTCCCGGGTGACGAGTTTCTTGACCGCTGCAAGTCCTTTGTCTGGTTTGCATTCGGTATCGGCAAATGCAATTTCAACCTTTTTACCGAAGAGACCTCCCTGTGCGTTGATCTCATCAAGGGCAAGCATCATGCCCTTTTTCATTTCACCAGCGTTAAATGCCAAGGAACCGGTGAACGGTCCCAGTATGCCGATCTTGATTGTGTCGGATGCAAAGACGTTTCCATAGGTGAATACGGAAACGCACAAGACCAGGGCCAAAACAAGCATTGAGAATCGACTTTTTTTCATTTTACTCCCTCCTGTCCTAAGTTAAATATAATCGCCTATTGGCGGACAATCCCCGGGGCAATACCGAATGGTATCATCGCCCGGTCAAAACACAGATGAATCTTCGTATTCAGTCACAAGAGACACCCCCCAGGTGCTCCAATTAGTCAATTATGCTGCACCAACGTGCTAGAAAAAGGGCATAGGCCTTCGCAGTATGAATAACGCTTGAGATGTCGACCCGTTCATTGTCTGCATGGATGTTTTTGGCAATCGGCCCAAAGCATGTGGCCTGCCCGTTGCCGAAGTGTACGAATGCCCTTAAATCAGTAGTAGCAGTTGAAACAAATTCCTCGGCGGGTCGTCCGGTCAGGGACATCTGGCAGTCGCTCAAGGTCCTGAAAGCGTCCTGGTTTGCATC
>JAFDIX010000165.1 GCA_019307805.1 Deltaproteobacteria bacterium
TACCTCTCCATTTGCAATTACTCTCAAAATTCTCTTGAGACCTATTATACTGAAAAACTGGGGGGGGTTGTGCCGGAAAAACAGGCTTATATGCCCGAATACTATGTGGCGGCAAATTTCCGTGCCATATTTTCTTCCTTTCTCCCCAATTTTTCAGCCGCCCTTTTGCACAGCTCCGGCGTAATCCGCAATGGGAAGGCTGCGCTTTTCCTGGCTCCGGACGATGGCGGAAAGTCAACGGTGATAGGCCACTCCGAGGGTGATCCCGTCCTGAGCGGCGATCATATTATCCTGAGAAAAGAGGAAGGTGTTTTTGTCGCCCATGGAACGCCCTTAGGAGGCATGACAAGCGGTCCCTGCAGTGCCGGGGCCGGGGCCCTGTTCATGCTGGAGAAGGCCTCCCATTTCCGCCTTGACCCGATCTCCCCCCGGGAGCTTTTGTACAACCTCTGGGGCGAGCACCGCAATTATACCTTTTTTCTACCGAAGCGCCTTAAAAAGCAGGCTTTCCAACTACTGAGTGAGGCATGCTACGGCATACCGTGTTTCAAGATGCGCTTCTCAAAAAATTTTGTCGATTGGAACGCCATTGACAGGGTGATGGGGAATGGAGAAACACATTGAGGACAAACCCTAACAAACGACTCTATAAGGGCCGGAGCATGAAGGGGACCTTTAAATTTGGGGACCGTTTGATATCTGAGTCCATTCCCATGCAGAACATTAAACCCGGAGACGTCATCATCTACCGCAGGCGAAATCATGAGAAGAACTATGAGGAGTTGGTCCACAGGGTCATCTCCTCTTTGCCTGAAGGGATGATTGTGCAGGGCGATAATAATCCCTATATCGATAAAACTCCGGTCACTGATAGGCACCTTTTGGGAAAAGTTGTCTATGTAGAAAGAAATGGAAAGAGGTTTCCCGTACAAAGCGGGCTCATCGGTCTTGTCCGTGCCCGAATCTCACACGGCTTGGGTCGCGTCCGGCGGCGAATGTGGACGCTGATTCTACGGATGGGCCGATCCCTGTATGGCCGGCTCCGGCGCAGTGGCCTGCCCGGCCGCCTCTGGCGGCCGCCGATCGATAAGATCCTGTTGCGCACCAAGGACGGCCCTCTCGTCAAATACCTCCATCAAAATCGCACAGTCGCACTTTACTTCCCTTCAAACGGTCGGTTCCTGTGTCGGAAGCCCTACGATCTTGTCCTTAGCAAGGATAAACTGACGCTCCTGTAAAAAACCAGATTAATGAACCTGAAAAAAGAAGATAGATTATTGCTGGATTGCCTCGGGGTTGAGGATGGCGCCTCCCCGCTCGATGCGGGAAGCCGTCTAACGGCTTCTGATTTGAAGGGCGCCATAGAGCAGGCTTTGAGGCATTACATTACCCCCCTTCTCTACCAGCGCTTGAAGAGATTCGATTCTTCAGGGGTGATACCCGCCGATACGATGCAGGCATTGCATGAAAATTATAATTGGAATGCCGCAAGGAATATCCGCCTCTTTCATCATCTGTCAAAGGCGCTCAAAACGCTGAACAATGCCGGGATTCCGTTTATTGTCCTGAAAGGGGCCCACCTGGCGGAGGTCGTTTACCGAAAAGCGGGTGAAAGGGTCATGGAGGACGTTGACCTCCTTTTCAGGAAAAATGATCTGGCCCTTTGCATGAAAATTCTCAAAGAGGTGGGATATTATCCTTATTCCAGTCAGTTGCCCCTGGATATACACTGGGATATCGATCTTACCGTCACCCCCCTCAGTATCGATATTAAAGAGATATGGGATAGGGCCCAACCGGAGATTATCGCCGGGGTGGAGACGCTTGTGCTCTCACCCGAGGACCTGCTGTTGCATCTCTGCGTTCATCTCGCCTTTCATCACCTGTTCCGGTTCACCGGATTAAGGACGTTTTATGACATAAAAGAGACCATCCGGCATTACCAGGGGCAGATTGAATGGGAACAGGTCCGGCACCGTGCGAGGAAATGGGGAGCCGGAAATGCCATTTATTTGACATTATCGTTTTCCAGGGATCTTCTTCATGCCCAAGTACCGGATAGTATCCTGAGTGCCCTTGAACCGGAAGATTCTCTCCCAGAGGTAAAATCATGGGCCTTCAGGCAGGTATTCCAGAAAAGATATACTGAAAGGCCTCTGTCCCCATATTTCTGGAAATTGTGGAAATCAGGATCAGCCTGGGAAAAAATAAATCCCCTCCTTAAACTCCTTTTCACACCCCCTGAATTCCTGTCGCAGGAATACCCGACATCCTATGGACCATTCCGGAGCTGTCTCTATTACCTGGTCCGTTTCAAGGACCATTCCTTTAGATATGGACGTTCTACATGGCGGATGCTCACAAATGAAGAGAAGATGATTATGCTGGCAGAACGCGAAAACCGGGATATGGCCATGAGGGAGTGGCTTTCACCCTCTTGACGTTGCCGTGCAGGCCTGAAAATCCGGCTTTGTTTTCACACCAAGGCGTGATACGCTGCCACTCTCTATCTTTTTTGCCATGCTTTGTCTTTGGGGGTTCAGGGGTTCAAGGGTTCCGCTTCACTAAAAAATAGCTCCGTTTTTTGGACACCATGCTCATCATATTAGGTGTATGGAACCAAATTGAGGAATTGTGAATTGAGGAATTAAGGGATTATAATAAGGAAAAGATTCAGATTTCAATTCCTAAATTCCTAAATTCTACGAGTGCCCAATTATCGCGCTTTTAGGGAATACAGGTGTCATAACAACCACTTAACCAGTCAACTAATCGACCATTTAACGAGGACTTCGGGTCTTCAATACCGTCTTTGTCCTTAATCCTGTCGAAGATCCCCGCACATAGTGCGGGGGAACCTGTGAACGGTTACCTTTGTCTTTGGGCACACGCCATGGAAAGTTCAGATTTAGGTCAAAGGATCAGACTCATGTTTCGCCTCAATCGCGCTGTCCGTTTTGTATGGCAGGCGGGGCCGGGCTTGACTCTCGTGGGCCTGATCCTTCTTCTGCTCCGGGGGCTCCTGCCCCTCCTCACCCTCTATCTCATGAAGCTGATCGTTGATGCAGTGACTCTTGCATTGAGTGCCCCTGATAAGACGGCGGCCCTCAGAGAAGTCGGGCTCCTGATCGGCATCGCAGCCGGAGTGGCTATCCTGAATACCCTGCTTCAACTGGCGGCGGATCTTGTCAGGGAGTACCAGTCCGGAGCGGTCACCGATCACATGTACAACATCCTCCACGCCAAATCCATCCAGGTGGATCTTCAGTATTACGAAAATCCTCAGTACCTTGATACCCTTCATCGGGCCCAACAGGAAGGGCCCGCCCGCCCGACAATGGTCCTGGACAGCCTGGTTCGTGTAGGGCAGAGCAGCATCTCTCTCGTGGCTGTGTCCGCGCTGCTGCTGTCCTTCCACTGGAGTATGGCGTTGGTTCTCTTTGCTGCCGCCCTTCCCGGTGTCCTCGTGCGCCTGGGATACTCCAGAAAGGTATTCCGCTGGCAAAGGGAAAGGACCCCTGCCGAAAGGAGGGCCAATTACCTGAACTGGATACTTACGGTCCATACCCATGCCAAGGAGATCCGCCTCTTTGATCAGGGGAGAATTTTTATGGAGCGGTTTCGCGATCTGCGCAGGAGACTTCGCCTTGAACGGCTCGAAATCGTCAAGAAAAGGGCCATCAAGGACCTTGCCGTCCAGACCGGCGGGACATTGGTCGTCTTCGGATCATTCGCTTTCATCGCCTACCGGGCCATTCAGGGGACTATCACCCTGGGGGACATGGTCATGTATTTCCAGGCCTTTCAGAGGGGCCTGGGTTTCTTTCGGGGCATGTTAGGTGGGATGGCCCAGCTCTATGAGGACAACCTCTTTCTCTCCAACCTCTATGAGTTCCTCGATCTTGGCACGAAGGTCAATGATCCGCCCCACCCCCTGCCCGTCCCCAGGCCCTTGAAAAAAGGTCTTGTATTTGATCGCGTGAGCTTCCGATATCCCGCGGGCAAAAGGATGGTCCTCAGAGAGATATCCCTGGCCCTGGCTCCGGGTGAAGTGGTAGCCCTCGTCGGGGAGAACGGCTCCGGAAAAAGCACTCTTGTCAAACTCCTTTGCCGGCTCTACGATCCCCTAAAAGGATCCATCACTTTAGACGGCATGGACCTCCGGGAGTTTGACAGGAAGGCGCTCCGGAGGGAAATCAGCGTCATCTTTCAGGACTACGCCCAATATCACATGACGGCGCGGGAAAATATCTGGTTCGGGAATATTGACTCTCCGACTGAGGACAAACGGATCGAGGAAGCCGCTCTTTGCGCAGGCGCTCATGAACCGATTAGCCAACTCCCCAAAGGCTACGAAACGATTCTTGGTAAATGGTTTGAAGATGGAGAAGAGCTCAGCATTGGCGAATGGCAGAAGGTAGCCCTGGCGAGGGCTTTCTTTCGTAAAGCCCAGATCATCGTGCTTGACGAACCTACCAGTGCCATGGATGCAATGAGTGAATACAAAATTTTAAAGCGATTTCACCAACTTTTAGAAGGCCGTTCCGCTATCCTTATCAGCCACCGATTCTCCACCGTCAGGAATGCCGACCGTATCTTTGTATTTAAAAATGGAACCATTATCGAGAACGGTTCCCATGAAAGGTTGATTCAACTTGGAGGGGAATATGCCCGGTTATTCGAAAAGCAGGCTCAACATTACCGGTGATAAAATTGCTTCACAATTGTAGCTACTCAGGTTCACGGTTCAGTCAACCTAGGTAGTTACTCACAATTTTATATAATCGAGGAAAAATATGGAAGTGCGTTTCTGGGGAACGCGTGGGGCCCTGCCTGCATCTGTGACAGCAGGGGAAATCCGTGAAAAAATCAGCACGGCTTTAAAGATTGCTTTGGAAGAAGGCCTCGGCGCTGAGAGCGATATTGAGGGTTTTATTGATAAAGAGCTTCCCTTCTGGGTAAAGGGAGCGTACGGGACGAATACGCCATGTGTGGAGATACGGGACGGGAACGAGTTCCTTTTGTGCGATGCCGGGTCGGGACTCAGGGATTTCGGCAACCATTATATGCGGACGCGAGACATGGCCTCCCCAATGGACTTTCATATCCTCATCTCTCATCTCCACTGGGACCACATCCAGGGGTTTCCCTTTTTCACTCCGGCCTATATTGCAGGGAGCCATATAACGATCTATGGATGCCATGAGGAGATAAGAAAGGCCTTTTCCGTGCAGCAGGTTCCTCCTTTTTTTCCGGTTGATTTTAAAGACCTCGGGGCGGAGATCCGCTTTGACGCTCTCACTCCCGGTAAAAGTTATGAGATTGCGGGATTCGGGGTCACGGCCATGCAACAGGACCATCCTGGAAAATCCTATGGTTACCGACTTGAGAAGCACGGGAAAAGAGTGGTCTATTCCACCGATTCCGAACATAAATCCGGGATAGATATGGAGTCCGGTCCTTTTCCGGATTTTATCAATAAGGCCGATTTACTTATTTTCGACGCCCAATACACTTTAGCCGACGCCTGGACCGTCAAAGAGGACTGGGGTCATTCCAATAATGTCATTGGGGTGGAACTGGCCCGGAAGGCCGGCGTTAAACATTTATGCCTTTTCCACCAGGAACCGACATCAACGGACAAGGAACTCGATAAAATTCTTCAAAATACCAAAAAATTAGTCACCCTGATCGAAGATGGGAAACCGCTTCGGGTCAGTATCGCCCTTGACGGAATGGTTATTGAAGTGTAATGAATAAGGTAAACTCAGGTTCACGGTTCAGGGGTTCACGGTTCACGGTTGGAGAGTGATGAAGATTGAATCCCGCGGGATAGAATTTCCGAGACGTGCAATTAGTCTATCTAAAAGGACATGAGGGTTCTCATATGGAGATAAACACGAAAAAAGAAGCAGGGAAAGGCATCATTGTCTCAGTCAGAGGCAGGATAGATAGCGCTTCCACGACTGAACTGGAAAAGGTACTGGCTGAATCTATGGGGAGAGGAGAAAAGGTTTTTGTCATTGACCTCAGCGAGGTAAATTATATCAGCAGCGCTGGTCTAAGAAGCATTCTTATTATAAATAAAAAGTTGAAAGAAAAACAGGGGCTCCTCATGCTCTCTTCGCTGCAAGATATGGTAAAGGAAGTGTTTGATATCTCCGGCTCAAGCTCTATCATTCCCATCTACGAATCAACGGAAACTGCCTTTTCTAGCATCTGACACATTGAGGTCAAGCATAGCTTGACTTTGATCCAGGAAGTATCTTATATAATTCCCATGACTGAATTCCATGCCAATTTTGTATTGCAAAATGGTAACACAAAAATAATCAGATAAGGGACTAACCTTCTGATTTAAAAAATGATTGGGGGTTAAAATGGAAATTAACACAAGAAAAGAATCAAATGTTGATGTGATCTCAGTTAAGGGCAGAATGGATGCGGTTTCCTTCCCGGAATTTGATAAAGAAATGGCGGAATTAATGGCCGGGGGGGGGAAGAATTTTATCATCGATTTTGGTGAGCTG
>JAFDIX010000166.1 GCA_019307805.1 Deltaproteobacteria bacterium
TTGAAACCGATCCAAGTCCCTTTCATCAGGCTTTGGGGGCATGAAAAAGAACTCATTTTCAGCAGTGGGTATGAAGACGAGTTTCCAGCGGCTATCTCATATCTGGCCGATGGTCGGGTGAAGGTGGAAGAACTCGTATCTGACCGGATACCGCTGGAGGATCTCGTAGAAAAGGGAATAGAGCGATTGTTACACGAGGGCGAGAAAACCATAAAAATTCTGGTCTATCCCTAGAGGAGGACTGCCTCGCATGGACCTGCCCTATTTTGATCTCACAGGAAAAGTCGCCATAGTGACCGGGGGAGCCACCGGCATTGGAAGAGGTATTGCCGAAGGGCTTGCAGATGCCGGTGCAGACATCGTCATTGCCGCGAGACGCCTTGAAAAATGCAAGGCGGCCTGTGAAGAAATCAGTAACAGGACCGGGGTCAAGACCCTTCCCTGCCAGTGCGATATCACGGAGAAACATGACATCCATGCCCTTGTGGATGGTGTGCTGGAGACCTTCGGTCACGTGGATATACTGGCAAACAACTCCGGTTCAGGAGGCAGTGAGAGGCCTATCCTGGAGACGGATGAAGAGGATTGGGACAACACCGTAAATACGAACCTGAAGGCCGTGTTTACCCTTTCCAAGGCCGTTGTCGGCAAAATGCGCGATCGGGGTAAAGGGGGAAAAATCATAAATGTAGCATCCATGGGGGCTATTATCGCCTGGCCCAATATGTCGGCCTACAGCGCCAGCAAGGGAGGATGCGTGCAACTCACCAAAGTGATGGGTTTGGAGTGGGCGCGATATAACATCCAGGCAAATGCGATCCTGCCGGGCTACTTTGACACACCCATGAGCAAGCGCCTTTTCTCGTCGGATGTCGGTAAAAAGATGATTAAAGAACGCATACCCATGAGACGGTTGGCACGCATTGAAGAAATAAAGGGATTGGCTATTCTTCTGGCCTCCGAGGCGTCCAACTTTATGACCGGTTCTGCGATCGTCATTGATGGGGGCTATATCTGCCTGTGATATTTTTCCGGGGGATGGAACAAATGAAAAATGCCTACAAAACAATCGTTGTTGAAAAGAAGGAGGGCATTGGCTACCTCAACTTGAATCGCCCCGATGTCCGTAATGCCTTCAATCAGGAAATGATCGATGAAATAAGAGACGCCCTTGCCCATATAGACCGGGACGAAGAGATCAGAGTGCTCATAGTCACCGGCGCCGGCAAGGTTTTTCAGGCTGGAGCGGACATCGCCGAACTGAGCAGCATGAAGCCTATGGATATATTGCGCTGGAATGAAGGCATTGTGCGAATCAATGCGGCCCTCGAAAAATTGCGGCAGCCTGTTATCGCGGCCATCAACGGGGCCGCCGTAGGGGGTGGCATGGAACTGGCCCTTTCCTGCACCCTTCGTGTCATTGCAGAATCTGCGAAAATGTCTCTTCCGGAAGTCAAACTGGGCATTATCCCGGGGACCGGGGGTACCCAGCGATTGCCGCGACTTATCGGCAAGGGACGCGCAGCCGAACTTCTGCTCACTGGAGACCCGATTGATGCCCGGGAAGCCTATCGAATCGGCCTGGTCAATAAAGTGGTTCCCGATGGTGACACCCTAAAAGGGGCTGAGAAACTGGCGCACAGGATTTTGGCAAACGCCCCGATTGCTGTAGAGATGACCAAAGATGCCCTTGAAACAGGCAAGGATTTGCCCCTGGAAAATGCCGTGCAATATTCCCAGAAAAACTGTGTTACCTGTTTTAGTACCGAGGATATGAAAGAAGGAACCCGGGCATTTCTGGAAAAACGCAGTGCCCAATTCAAAGGAAAATAGGGAAAAGGGACGCCATGGATTTTGGATATACACAAGAAGAAGAAGAATTCAGGGAAAGACTTGCCAAGTTCCTGGACCAGGAGCTTACCGAGGAAATTGCACGACAGAATTGGGAAGACAAGGGCGTTGGGCCCGAGGCCAGGGAATTCAGTCTCAAGCTCTCAACCAACGGGTTTCTGGGCCTGAGTTGGCCCCTGGAATATGGCGGACAGGGCTTGCCCCCCGCATATGACTTTATCCTTCTTGATGAGTTGGGCAAACGTTGGGGAGCCCATGTTCCCCTTGATATAGGATATACCATGGTTGGCGCGACTATTTTAAGGCGCGGCAGCGAGGAACTCAAAAAGGCATTCCTGCCCAAAATCATCAAGGGAGAAATAGAATTCAGTCTTGGTTATACGGAGCCAAACGCGGGGTCTGACCTTGCATCCATGCAAATGCGGGCAGAAGAAGAGGACGACTGCTTCATTATAAGCGGCCAAAAAACCTTTAACACGGAGTGTCATTATTCTGAGTATCACTGGCTTGCCGCAAGGACGGACTTCAACCCTGAAATAGCGAAATATAAGGGAATCAGCCTGTTCATTGTGGATATGGACAGCCCGGGTATCACCATCAGGCCTTTGTGGACCATGTCGGGTGAAAGGACCAACGAGGTCTTTTATGACGATGTGAAGGTCCCCAAAAACAGGATGGTGGGAGAAAAGAACAAGGGTTTCTATTACATGATGGAGGCAATAGGCTCTGAAAGAAACCAGGTGTTCGTTCCCATACGTCTTTACCCCATCCTCGATGAGCTCATCCAATATGTCAAGGAGACGGAGTATAACGGAAAGCCCCTTTCTGAAGACCCTCTGATTCGGGACAAGCTTGCCCAGGCGGCTATTGAACTGGAGGTGGGAACGCTCCTTGCCGACCATTCACGATGGCTTGAGAGCAATGACCTGCCCCTGAACTATGAGCCGGAAATCACGAAGATATTTACCTCCGAACTGGAACAGAGGCTGGTCAAAACGGGAATGGAGATTTTGGGGCTCTACAGTCAATTGGAAGAAGGGTCTAAAAGGGTTCCCCTGAGGGGAAGAATTGAGTGGTACTTCCTCCATTCCTTCATGACAACCATTGGGGCCGGTACCAGCGAGATAGGGAGAAGTGTTATTGCCCAACGCGGTTTGGGACTTCCCCGCTCCTATTAGACTGGCCCCATTCCGGTGTGCCGGTTTCGATTATATTTTGAGGGAGTGTCTTGTTATGGATTTTAGCTTCACTGAAGAGCAAAACATATTGAGGAAAACGGCCCGGGATTTTCTGGAGAGCAAGTGCCCCAGTGCATTTGTCCTGGAAATGGAAAAAGATGAAAGGGGCTACACTGAAGAGCTATGGCGCGGGATGGCAGAACTGGGCTGGATGGCATTGACCATACCTGAGGAATATGAAGGGGTGGGAGGAGACTTTCTGGACCTCGTGGTAATGTTGGAGGAAATGGGAAGGGCCTGCCTGCCCGGACCTTTTTTCTCTACCGTTGTGCTCGGTGCCTATAGCGTCATGGAAGCGGGAAATGAGTCTCAGATGCGAGAGCTCCTGCCAAAAATAGCCACCGGTAATATTTTCCTGACACTGGCTTATACGGAACCGGGTACCACCAAGTATGATCCTTACCTGATCAAGGTCAATGCTTCAGACCAGGATAGGAATTTTATTATCGATGGCACGAAACTCTTTGTTCCCGATGCCCATGTGGCGGACTACGTCATATGTGCGGCTCGAACCTCAGGGGAGCCAAGTTCCCAGGAAGGGATCACCCTGTTTCGTGTGGACACAAAGAGCTCCGGGATCGAATATAACCCCTTGAAGACCATTGCCGGGGATAAGCAGTATGAGGTCATTTTTGATAAGGTTCATGTCCCGGAGGAGGATATTCTTGGGGGTTTGAACAATGGGGGGAGGCATCTGGAGAAGATCCTTCAAAAAGGGGCCGTGGGGAAATGTGCCGAGATGGTTGGAGGTGCCCAGAGGGTATTGGAGATGGCAAGCAGTTATGCAAAAGAAAGAGAACAATTCGGAAAACCTATCGGTAGCTACCAGGCCGTTCAGCATCACTGCGCCAATATGCTTATGGATGTCGAATCAAGCAGATTCATCACATATAAGGCGGGGTGGATGCTGAGTAAAGGGATCCCCTGCACAAAGGAAGTGTCCGCTGCCAAGGCCTGGGTTGGGGAAGCCTGCAGACGTGTTTCCGCCCTCGGCCATCAAGTCCTGGGAGCCACGGCCTATATCGTTGAACATGACATGCCGCTCTATTCCAGAAGGGCCAAGGCGGCAGAGGCTTCCCTGGGCGATGCAGGATTCTTCCGTCACATCATGGCACAGGAGATAGGACTTTAATAAAAAGGAGGAGCCTGATGGAAGGGACCATAGCAGAAAAAATGGGACGTTTTGTGGCCGGCCTGTCCTACGATAATCTCCCCGAGGAAGTTATCCAAAAAGCCAAGTGCTGTATGATCAATGGTATTGCAATTGGGATTTCCTGCCATAGTGTGGAGTTTGGTCGAATGGCCAGAGACCTGATCAAGGCTGAGGAGCTTGGGATACCTGCAGAAAAAGGGGCGACCCTTTTTTGTGACGGCGCAAAGGTCACCCCAATGGGAGCGGCTTTCGCCAATGCGGCCCTTTTTCATGGCCGCGCCCAGGAGGATACCCTGGGGAGCTCCCATACGGGGACTGTTATTTCACCCGCTGTACTTGCCCTTGCAGAACGTGATGGCTACACGGGTAAACAGGTCCTGGAAGCAGTCATTGCCGGATACGAAATAGTGGGTGCGCTGGATAGGGCTGTCTCGGGATACACGACACCTCGAGGCTTCAGAGCCAGTCCGATCTTTGGTATATTCGGGAGTGCCTCAGCGGCAGGCAAACTGTTGGGACTGTCTGAAGAAGAAACCATCAAGGCGATAGGCTTTGCGGCTGCCTTTGCAGGCGGCACGTTGGAGTGTTTCGCGGCAGGAACCATGGAATGGCGGTTCGAGGTGGGCGTTGCCTCGAGAGAAGGGATTCTGGCAGCCCTTCTGGCAAAACAGGGGGCCGTGTCGGCACCCACTGCCATGGAAGGAGACGCGGGTTTTCTCAGGGCCTTTGCAGATACCACAGAAGGAAGTGAATCCATATCCCGGGACCTGGGAAAGACATGGTCTATCATGAGCACGGGTTTTAAGCCCTACCCTGTCTGCGCCTTCAACCAGACCCCCGTTCGAATCATCCTTGGTATTTTAGAAGAAAATGACATCTCCCACGAAGACATTGAAAAGGTGGTGGTGAGCGTCAACCCCTATGAGTATCACTATGCAGGAATGGCCAATCGAGGCCCTTTTGATTCTGTGGGAGCGACTCTCATGAGTACCCCCTTCTGTGCGGCCCTGGCCCTGGTAGATGGTCAAACCACGCTGGATGGCCTCACCAGGTACGATGATCCCAGGATAGAAGATCTGATAAATAAGACCGAACATATCCCTGAAGACGGGATCGGAAGGTATTGCGGGGCTGTAACCGTCCGGACAAAAGACGGCAACACTTTTGAGAAAGAGGCCAAGGAAGGGCCCGAATTCTATAACTTCGACATGCAACAGACCATTGAGCTGGCCGGACGGGTGACCGCAGAGACCGGGGTGTCCCCGGATAAAGTGGACGGGTTGATTGACATGATAGGGAAATTGGATGCATTGCCCAATGTCAGTGAGCTGGTAAAACGGTTGGGTTCCTGTCCATAGATATGTAATGCTAACGTTGCATTCACATGGGGCCCGCGGCTGTCTCCCAGCCTCGGCCGACTGAAGGAATGGTGACACGGTCTCAAAGCCGGAAAATCCAGAGACACGGAGCCAGAAAGGAGTGATGAAATGAACTGGAGCTATGTTTTAAAACAAAACGCGGAAAATTATCCGGACAAGGAAGCACTCATCGGTCTGGGAAAGCGTATTACATACCGCCAGCTTGATGAAAGGGTCGACAGCCTGGCCCGGGGGTTGATGGATTTGGGCATTGGCAAGGGTGATATCGTTGCGCTTCTCCTTTTAAACTGCTGTGAGTATATGGAGCTTACCTTTGCCGTGAACAGGGTTGGTGCGGCCTGGCTCCCATTAAATTTCCGGTTGGCCGGTGAAGAGTTCCGCTACATCCTGGAGAATGCCGGGGCAAAGGCACTGATCACGGAACCGGAATTCGAGCCTGTTGTTTCCTCTGTTCGTGAGCGCCTGCCGGAGCTCAAACATTGCTTTATGCTGGGCACGGATGCGCCCAAAGACTGGATCAGCTATGAGGGGGTCATAGAAAGCAACCGCGGTTCCAATCCCCCCCATGCGGAGGTGGGGCTGGATGATCTGCACAGGCTGTCCTACACCTCCGGCACGACATCACACCCCAAGGGCGTCATGCTGAGTTATGATAACCTGTACTGGAAGAATTTTGCCCACATACTGGTTTTCAAATTATCTGAAGCAGACCGGACTCTGGTGGTAGGGCCCTTTTACCATGTAGGGGGCATGGATCTGCCCGCGACCGGGACGATCCATGCAGGAGGAAGCCTTGTCATCCTGAGGGGCTTCGACAGCGTGGAGGTCCTCCAGACCATAGACAAGGAAAAGGTGACCAATATCTGGCTTTCTCCGGCCATGACCATCATGTTGTTCCAGGAGCCCACCAGCGCTGATAAAACAATTCACAGAGAAGTTCCCCAATGCCTGGTTCGCGGACGCCTATGGGCTGACAGAGACAGTGTCCGGCGACACATTTCTGGCCAAGGACAAGATGCTGAATAAGCTCGGATCCGTAGGCAGACCATGTCCCCATCTCCATGTACGAGTCGTTGATGAAAAGGGCCGGGACATGCCCCCCAACGAGATGGGGGAGATCATTCTCAAGGGCCCCAAGGTATTCAAAGGCTACTGGAAAAACCCTGAGGCCACCGCTGCGGCCATCAGGGACGGTTGGTTTTATACCGGAGATATGGGGAACCTGGATGAAGACGGCTACCTCTACATCATGGACCGTAAGAAGGACATGATTATCAGCGGCGGGGAAAACATTGCTTCCCCGGAAGTCGAGCGGGTCATCTATGATCATCCGTCCGTTCTGGAGGCGGCTGTGATAGGCATTCCCGATCCAAAATGGCTGGAAGTCCCCAAGGCCTTTGTCGTGTTGAAGCCCGACAAAAGTCTCACCTCAGAAGAACTCTTTGATCACTGCGTGAAAAAACTGGCCAAATTCAAGGTCCCCAAAGAAGTCGAGTTTATTGACCAGCTTCCCCGGAACCCGTCGGGAAAGGTCCTGAAAAGAGAACTGAGGGAAAGGGATAAACAATAGTAAAAAAATTGAAAAAGAAAGGAGGCGGTGGCACGGTATTATTCAGTCATTGAGAGTTGGATAAGAATTGAAATTAACCAAAAACTGAAGGAGGTTATGAAAATGACATTAGAAGAGTATGAAAAGGCGGCAAGCGGGTCCTATGACAGGTTTATTCAAAAGCATATCCCGCCAAGCGATCGCCCCGTGTATACGGGCGACCTGGCCAAAGACCCCATGTCTTTTGAGCATCCTGTCCTCAATTGGGATGACTATGCCTATCACAAGGGGTGCCAGACCCAGGCGGTTGATTGGGATGAGAACATCAATTATGAGCGCATGAGAAACTATCGTGTTGAGCGTACCCGTGAGCAGTTAAAAGAATTCAAGTGTGGCGCCATCCTCTCGCTCAATGAGTGGAATACCCGTTATATGACGGGCACCTGGACACCCCACTGGACGACACCCTCCTCCGGGTTGCGGTATTCCCTGCTTGCAGCAAATGCCAAGGCACCGATCGTTTATGAAAATGCGGAAATCGGGTACCACGTGCGTCAGATGTGCCCCTGGCTCGACAAGGTCAAAGTGGCCATCACGGGTACGGGCTGGAGCAGCATCATCATCGGTCGTAATGCGCAACTGGCCCAAAGGGACAAGTTTGTCAAGCAGATAGTGGATGATCTCAAGTCTTACGGAATGGACAAGGAACCCCTGGCAATGGATTTCTCCGATCCCGGAATCATAGAGGGTTTCGAGAAGGCGGGAATCACGGTGAGTCTTGCAGGTCAGGAGTTGATGTTTCACGCCCGTAAGATCAAAAACAGGGATGAAGTGGAGTGCCTGCGCATAGCCGCTGCAATTGGCGACGCCCAGTTTCAGGCCTTTAAGGAAAATCTGAAGCCCGGTGTTCGTGAGAATGAACTGGTGGGGACTATGCACAAGGTCGCCTATGATCTCGGGGCTGAAGTATATTCAGGGATTTTTTGCACGTCCGGTGAGTTTAGCTGGCCCAACTCGCGTGAGACATGCGCCAACCGCATCATCCGGCCGGGCGACATCGTCTTTGCCGATGTCTACAACACGTCCTACAATGGCTACAAGACCTGTTACTACCGAACATTCTGCTGCGGTAAGGCCACCCAGCAGATGAAGGATGACTATCAGCGATCATTGGACTGGCTGTATGCCTCTATCGAGGTCATTAAACCCGGTATCACGACCCGGGAAGTCGCAGAAAAATGGCCGGCCTCTGAGGATGTCTGGAAGGATATTCTCATCAAACATGAGGATCAGACAGCAGGAAGCAACTGGATGCACGGTATCGGGCTTACCCTCTATGAACTTCCCATGGCGTGGCGTGCGGCATCCCTTGAAAATCCGCTGCCCCTGGAGAAGGGCATGACCTTTGCTACTGAAACACAGCTTGGAAGAATCGGCCTTGGCGCATCGAGGATCGAAGAAATGATCCATATTACGGATACGGGCGTTGAAATTTTAACCAAGTGGCCCATCGGCCAAATCACGGAAGTTCCCCTCTAAACCTGGGTTTCCGGGACCGGCCTTGTGCCGGTCCCGGAATTTGACGCAAGTCATAAGACCTTAGCCAATAGAGAGAAGCGGATAAGTTTTTTAGGGAGGAAGTGAGTATGGAGAAAATTGTCAGAAGCGTCTGTCAGGCATGTCATTGTGAGTGCGGCGTCCTTGTCCACGTCACCGACGGAAAGGTGTCAAAAATCGAGGGAGATCCCGACAACCCCATGAACAGGGGTTTTATCTGTGTGAAGGGACGGGCGCAACCTCAAGTCGCATATCACCCCGACCGCGTGAAATTCCCCATGAGGCGTGTTGGTGAGAGGGGAAGTGGAAAGTGGGAGAGGATCTCCTGGGACACGGCTTTGGATGAAATTGCTGAAAAACTCACGGAAAACCGAGAAAAAAACGGCCCGGAATCCTTTGCCGTGATCCATGGTACGGGCCCAAGGCCGACCCTTTATTCCACGGCTCTCCTGGCCTACACCCTGGGCACCCCCAACATCATCAGTGTTGACCTGCACATTTGCTTTCTCCCCGGACTCATTGCCGAATACTGGACATACGGCGCTTCCGTCATGGTGGAGACGGGCCCCGATTACCTTGACTCGGATTGCATCATTGTATTTGCAGGAAACCCCCTGGCATCACATCACCCGAGGGGCGTCGAGATATTGGAGGCCAAGCGGAAGAGAAAGGCAAAGCTCATCGTAATAGATCCCTACCGTACCGAGCTGGCTGCCAGGGCGGACCTGTGGCTTCAAATCAGACCCGGCACGGATGTGGCCATGGCAATGGGAATGATCAAAACCATCATTGACGAAGAGCTTTAC
>JAFDIX010000861.1 GCA_019307805.1 Deltaproteobacteria bacterium
ATCCTTTTCCAGGCCAAAGACCAGCATATCTCCCTGGTCCGTGGTGATTTCATTCCCCCTGAGCACAAGGAACCCGTGCCTCTGCCTCAGGTCTTCCACTGCCTCGTAAGGCCATACATAATTGTGATCGGTGAGACAAATGCCGTCCAGCCCGATCCTCTTGGCCTCTTCAATGATATCATCCACAGGGGCCGAACTGCAGGGTGAGGCAGGAGAGGTGTGTACATGGAGATCAATGATAACGCCTCCCTGGGCCTTGACCTTTTCTTTTAGCCGGGGACCTCTCTCTTTTTGTTCCGGGCCCGCTCCGGGAGAAATGGTCACCCCGCCGGCAGGGACTTCCCCATCCCCCTCTCGTTCCTGCAGGAATTCATCCAGACCGATATCGGGCTTTGCCTCCCTTTCCGCCTCCCATTGGATGACCTCGACGGCCTCTTTTGCGGCGTGGCAGCATTCAAGGAGAATATCTGCAAAAAGTCGGCATGCCTTCCTTCCCACGGTCTTCCGAACCTTCTGTGAAAAACCTTCGGTTATTCGATATCCGACGGCCTCCTGAAGAAACGGAATGGCCCTCGTGCACTCTCTATTTTCTGCCCGATTCCACTTACCTTCAACCGAGAGAATTTCCAGGCTGGAAAGGCTCAAAGCCACTTCAATTTCCAAGCCGTAGATATCATCTTCGAGGATGCCCCGGGCAAGCAACGTATCTTCACCCTGCCTGGTGATGCTCACCACCTTATTTTTAGAAAATATCAACATAGCGATATAGTGATTCCCTTAGTTTCCTGGTCGCCGATTGGAGATCTGGTTCCAACCGAGGCGTACGAAAAAGGCACACGGCAAACGGCGTACGGCACAAGGGACTAAATAATACTATCCACGCCACCGTTCTCTATGCCTTGCGCCTTGCGCCTTGCGCCGTTTATTCTTCTATGCCATCTACTAACGGACTCCCCGGCGCCAAAGCCGCACAACTATTGTACAACCGGGGATTGTTTCGCACCATCTCCTCGAAGAACGCTATTTCCTTCAACCTCTCCCCGGGGGCTTTTTTCAGCACGTCCTTGGTAAAGGTGAGGATAATACCGTCGCAGCATTCCAACACCATGAATCCCAGCTGCTTTTCAATCCTGGATTCACCGAGGAGCCCTTTGATGATTTTCTTCATGCCCGGTCCTATTCGAACCCCCTTCACCTGCTTTAGAGACTGCACAACCTCGTGATCGGCCTTTCCAGGGGATCTATGAACCTTCCCCTCGACAGCTGCAATCTCCAGGTCAGGCAGTTTCACCGTGATTTCCACCTGGGCATCCGTAAGGGTGTCCTGGAGCCTGCAGCAGGATCGCATGGTGGTATCATCCACCTGTTCCACGTTGGTATGACGGTTCCTGGAAAAAGAAAGAATCCGGGCCATTACTTCTCCTTCCACTCAGGCTTTCTTTTATTCAAAAAGGCATCTACCCCTTCCTTGGCATCCTCTGTTGCACAAAGGGCGGCAAACATCTCATTGGAATATTCCATGGCCTTTCCCTGCTCCAGATCGGACATCCCGTAAAAGGCCTCTTTTCCCATCTGCAGAGCCAGGGGACTCTTTTGGGCCAACTTGTTGGCAAGTTCCATGGTGGCCTGGTCCAATTCCCCTTCAGGGACCACCCTGTTGACAAGACCCCATTGTTCCGCCACCCGGGCATCGATCATGTCTCCGGTCATGACCAGCTCGAGACACCGCTTCCGCCCGATGGATCTGGATATGGGCACAGCCGGTCCCATGCAGAAGAGACCCACGTTCACGGCCGTAGCCCCTATTTTGGTACCCTCAGCAATGATTGCAAGGTCACAAGCGGCAATAAGACCCGCCCCATTGGCTACTGCATAACCACGGGCAGAGGCGATGACCGGTTTTTTCATGGTTCCTATGACCTGGATGACCTGCTCCATGAGCTTAACCCACTCCCGGTATTCCCGATGGGTCTTCCCGTGAAACTCGGAGATATCGATGCCTGTGCAAAAGGCCTTTCCCGCGGCTTTGATCACCACGACTCTGACGGTCTTATCATTATCCATTTCAACAAGGGCCCTGTTGAGTTCCCGGGCAAGAGGGGTTGTAAAAGTGTTCATCTGTTCCGGCCGGTTGAGCGTTATGATGCCTACCCTGTCATCACGATCAACAATGATGTTCTCATAAGCCATTTTTCCCTCCTCAA